>MVQR01000062.1 GCA_002067815.1 Syntrophus sp. PtaB.Bin001
CGGCATTGCCTTGTCCGATGTTCTGCTGATCCGCAACCTGCAGGCGGAAAACCTAATTCTATCTGTAGGCGGGCAGGGCAATGCCATCCGGCTTTCCAACTTTCCTCCCTCCAATCCCTATGGCTCCCCAACCGCTGATACTATAAATTCGAAAATGGCAAGATCCTCAATTATAAGCGACAGGTTACCCGAAGGCAGGCTCAAAAATATATAGGAGGATGCAGTGAATATAAATAAACATACGCGTGTCTGTAATAAAAACGCTGGGATCATGAGTATCCGCAACTAAATAGCATTGCTGTTTATAATAATGTTCAGCTTGTATTACATATCTAGTAATGTAGGTACCCCGCAGGAGCCAAGTTACAAGGTTGCCATTGAAAAAGGGGATTATAAAACGGCTCTGAAAGAGCTTCGCCCGCTTGCCGAGAAGGGTGATACCAATGGACAATGCTATCTTGCAAGAATGTATGCTGAGGGTCTGGGAGTTCCTCAAAACTATCAAGAAGCAATCAAGTGGTGGAATTGTGCCGCTCGGCAGGGCGATTTAGCTGCACAGTATGCACAGTATAATATAGGGATGTCATACTTAGAAGGTAGAGGTGTCCCCCGTGATTATAAGGCTGCTCATTGCTGGTTAAGAAAAGCTGCAGAACAGGGACTCGGACCGGCACAGTATAATTTGGGGGTGAGTTTTGAGAAAGGCATCGGTGTTGAGCAGGATTATTCTGAAGCCGTAAAATGGTACCATAAAGCTGCAGGCCAGGGGCATGCAAGTGCACAAAATAACCTTGGATTACTGTACGACAAAGGTTTGGGGGTCCGGCAGGATAATGAGGAGGCAGTCAATTGGTACCGTAAGGCTGCCGCACAAGGCAAGGCAATTGCTCAGTTCAATCTAGGCAAGTCATACGACGAAGGCAGCGGAGTCCAAAGGAATTATCAAGAAGCAGTAAGATTGTACCATATGGCCGCATTGAAAGGTGTAACTAACGCGCAGCTAGTGCTGGGTCTGAAATATTTCATGGGAGAGGGTGTTGCTCGCGATTATGTTCAAGGCTACAAGTGGCTTTATATAGCAGCACAAAAAGGAGATGAACGTGCACAGAAAGGCATAAAAAATAATTCAGTTCTTATGTCACAGAGTCAAATAAATGAGGCTATTCGGCTTGCCAAAGAAGAGATGATAAAACTCAGGAATTCATAGTGCCTATATTAAACAACCAATGCCAAGGATTGATGGAAAGTTGCCATTTTAAAGTAAAATGAGCTTTCAACATGAATAATGAAAATATCATAAGTATGACACCCGGTGATAAGCCCTTATTTATACTTAGATACTCCCCGTTGAGAATCGCCTGGCGACTTTTTTGGCCTTATTTACCGATACTTCCATTACTTTCCTATATAGTTTTCTGGGCGAGTTATGATTGTTTTGTTAAGACCATCTTTTGTAAGTTAGGAAGTTTCGTACTTATTACGGGTGGCTTATACCTCATCTACGATATGATCGCTATGAAAGGGATTTATTTATATGAAGATCGGGTTGTAAAACGTTACAGGATGAAGAATGAAATAGTCGTAGCTTTAGAATTCGCAAATTATACTGCAATGTCAAATTTATTCTTGGGAGGAATGTGGCTATTTTATAAAAACACTCCCCTTATGTTTAGAAGTTTCAAAGGTGTTTGGTTTGATGAGAAACTGGCATCAAGAAGAGATGTAATAAAATTCAGAGAGTTATTGTCGAAAATATCCGGAAGAAAAATAGAAGAACTCGAACATGCATCATTTGCGACAAAACTAAAAAATATGGGAAAGGGTTAAATGATTGCGCCTACAATCAGGACGCATCTTATGATTTCTTTGACGAAAAGTATTCCGCCTTTTTAATTAGTTATATCATACATAAGATAATGATTCCCCCGTTTCCGTCATTAATCTTCTTTCAATCTGGTCCAGCAGCCATTGATTCTGCTTTTGTGCATTCAGAGCGGCATAGCGGTCTGCAAATTTTTGAGCTGCCTGGGTGAAGTCATCTGACGAAATCAAACGTCGAAGCTGAGCCTCCATGTCCTCAGGCCTTAGTGTCGGCGTGCTGAGGCCGGCTCCCAGCTTTTCTATGTTGTGGGCTGTCAGCGTCTGTTCCAGAAAAAGAGGCAGATGCAGGGCAGGTTTCCCGGCGAGGAGCAGATTGGTTGTCGTGTTCATGGTTCCGTTCAAGATGCCGAAATCGCATTGCTCGGCGACCTTGGTCATATTCTGTGGTTTATCGACAAATCGCAGAGCGGGCGAGTTGAATTTGTCTTTAAGTTTAAGGCCGATGCCTTCAATATAAACCAGGGAAGGAATTTCGAGTTTAATCAGGGCGGATAGCAGAGACGGCAGGGTTGAAAACGGGGCGAGATAAACGAACGCCTTCTTCCCCTCTCCTTCAGGCCACAAGGGTTCTTCCCCGGCAGGATATATCCATGATCCGTAGTAATTTCCGTCCATCCGCTCTGGGTAAGGGTCCAGTTCCCGGAAAGTCTTGAGTACCTGCGTTTCTGAGGCAAAAAGATCGCTGATCCGATCCAGACGGGTAGCTTGATAATGGCCGAGCAATGCATTCATGATTCCCAATGTCCGGTCTTCCTGTTTTTTCAATAAGGCTTCATCGGTCTTGACCCAGAAACGCAGATTAGGCAGCGGATAAACAGGCGGCGGGATGGTGAAGCCGGTGCCGATCAGAATCTTTTGAAAAGAAAAGCCGCGCGCAGCCAGCAAAGCCGTAGGACTGTGTTCAAAAACCACAAGCTCCGGTTTGATTTGGTTAAAGAGGGCGCGCCATCCCTCGATCAGGCCGAAGGCCGAAGTTGAATCCGCAAAAGCCATGTTGTGCAGGATATGGGAATAGGTCAAAGGCAGCTTGATCGTATTGATGTCCCGCCAACTCTTTAGAGGCGCTTGAAAGCAGACAGCATTCACAATTCCCCTGATGAGATTCACTCGCCTGAGATCCTTGAGAATAAAGACCAGTTCATGGCCTTTGCTTTCCAGCGCCTTGAAGATAGAGGCATACGGAAGGATATGCCCCATCCCCCCTCCTAATTCCCAGGTAAATAAGATTCTGGCCATCAGCGAATTGAACTCCTAATCTTTCTTATTTTTAAACGCCGCGAATATAGTTTGAAAATTAAGCAGGTGCAACATATTTCCAAATTGAAGACATTGGTAAGCGAAATAAGTCACATATTTAATCATTATTTATTTCGTATTTCTCTGTATATTCAAATGATTAAGTCTGTTTGACAAGGTTTCCTCCTGCCCGTGTTTTTCGTTGACAAACTAAGAATCATTTGTGATAGGTCCTGCTATGTCAAAAGTGATGCAAACTTTTAATTACTTCGAATCCGCATTAAATAACTACAATGGCCGCAGGTTTGGCCGAATATGCATGGAAGTATAAGTGATCAGTGCTTCATATCACGTTGGTGATGTAATGACATTTTGGTTAAAAAACGGGAATTTATAAGGTTTGGTAAAAGACTGGCGGTAGTATTTGCGGGAGGCAACCTAAGATGTCGATGACTTTCAGAAACATAAGAAATCGACGAGGACGGGAAGACCGGCTG
Source organism: Syntrophus sp. PtaB.Bin001 (assembly GCA_002067815.1). Classification (GTDB taxonomy): domain Bacteria; phylum Desulfobacterota; class Syntrophia; order Syntrophales; family Syntrophaceae; genus Syntrophus. The sequence goes on from MVQR01000062.1 coordinate 3,615, forward strand.
GTGATCACGATTTTGTAAGGAAGGTAGAAAGATTGACAGGTCGTATGTTGCAGCGACAAAGACCTGGGCCGAAAGAAAATAACAAAATGATGTGTAATTATGTGTTATGTCCCCCGAATTGTTTGACTCTAACCGGCACGGAAGCGATTAACGGTACTGGCAACGCCCTGGACAACATTTTGATGGGCAACAGTGCGGCAAATATCCTCGACGGCGGTCTGGGTGCGGACAGGCTGACCAGCGGAGCTGGCAATGACACTTACATCGTAGACAATACCGGCGATGTAGTAATCGAGAACGCCGGAGGAGGTACGGATACGGTTAACAGTTCTGTCAGCTACACTCTTGCCGACAATGTAGAGAACCTGACTCTTACCGGAACAGAGGCGATCAACTGTACTGGCAACGCCTTGAACAACATCCTGACTGGCAACAGTGCAAACAACGTCCTTGACGGTAGAGCCGGGAACGATACTTTGACCGGTGGGAACGGCGACGATACGTACCTCTTCGGCAAGGGCTACGGCAACGACATCGTTGTGAACTCCAATGGCACCGGCACGGATGCCGGATACGATACAGTGCAGTTCAATTCCGGCCTTTCCGCGGATTCTCTTGATTTTATCCGGTACAGCAACGATTCGTCTCTCTATGTCCGGATTAAGGAGACAGGGGAAACGCTCAAGATCAACTCTTGGTTTTCGGGTAGCAATAACCGTGTGGACCGCTTCCTCTTTGCCGACGGGAGTTCTCTGACTGCCGATCAGATTTCTAGCCTAACGGTAAACGGGGTGCGAGGGACGGAAGGAAATGACCTCCTTATCGGCCGTCTTTTCAGTTCCAATCATATCTCCGGCCTTGGCGGTAACGACATCATCACGGGCGGCCTTTACAGCGATACCCTGGACGGTGGAACCGGCAGAGACCAACTGTTGGGCGGTTTCGGCAGTGACACTTATGTTTTCTCGAAAGGAGACGGGACGGACACCGTAACCGACATCGGCATCAGTTCCTCCGATACGGATACTATCCTGTTCCGCAACGATGTTCTGAAATCAACTGTTGCTCTGTATCAGGATAAAATGGGTCTGGTCATAGGTTATGGCGCCTCGGATACTGTTTCCGTCAACTTTCAGTATAACTCTTTTATCGGTGTAGAAAAGGTCCAACTGGCCTCCGGTGAGTATTTGACCAACACCGACATCAACCGGGTAATCCAGAGCATGAGCGCCTTTGCCGTGGAACATGGCATTGCCCTTACGAACATCAACGACGTTCGGAACAACCAGGAACTGATGACGATAGTCGCCAATGCCTGGCACGGATAGTCTGCCGGATTGCCGAAAAAATGAAAGTTCTTGTTCTCGTTCTCTATTTCTTTCTCGTTCCTGCCATCGGCTTTGCCGCAACCGCTCTGGACTTTGAAACTGTTCTCGATGCGGCTCTGCGGCATTCCTATGACCTGCGATCCTCGGTACTGGACATCGGAATAAGCCGGGCGCTGCTCAAGGAGGCGCGCTCGGCTTATTATCCTACGCTCAGCACCCGCTTCAACACCCAGTGCACAAAAGACCTCACCGGTTCCGATATCCCTCAGGTAACAACTGTGGGCGAGACCGTCATCTCCCAGAATACCGGGTATCAGGACTCCGTCTCCATCAGCGCCTCTCTGAATCTTTACGACTTCGGTATCAGGGAACACCGGGTTCTGATGGCAAAAAAGGACATCCCCTTGAAGCAGGCCGTCAGCGTCCAGACGACACGGGATACGAAAATCAAAGTCCTTGAGCTTTATCGTGATATCCAGGTTTCTCTGAGTGAATTGACTTCCCGGAAACAGCTGCTTCAGTTGTATAAGGACCTGGTGCGTACCGAAAAGCGGCTTTTTACGGCTGGGCTGCTCTCTAAAATCGAACTATCCAAGGAAGCGGTCCGCCTGGTCAAAACTATCGACGAAATCGACAACCTCAATCTGAAAATCGCTTCAGCGCTTCAGGAACTTTCATTCCTCACAGGAGAAAATTACGACCAGGAAGGTCTGACGCTTTCTCCCATCGAACCGAAGGGCGAAGGCAAGCTCTTCAATCTTACAAACTCTCCCGAATACAGAATATACGAATTGGCTCTGGAGAAAAAGCAGGCCGAGATCACTGCTCTTCACAGAGAAACCTGGTTTCCTCAGATTGGGCTATACACGAGCTACATCATCTATGGGCAGGATTCGAGCAGTTACCGGGAATCCTATCGCGATATGAGTGACCGAAGCTACTATGTCGGGTTGGTGGCGAATATTCCCATCTTTGACGGTTTTAAGAACAGGGCCCAGGTTGAAAAGGCCCGGCTGGAACTGCAGCAACTGCAAGTCGAGAAAGAAAAGAAGCTCTCGGAACTGAGCAGCCGCTACGAAAAGCTCCGGGAGCAATCCCGGATTCTCGGGAAGTCCTTCGACAATCAACAGGAGGCCCTGACACTTGCCGAGACGGCGGCGATGATGAAGGACCGGCTTGCCGAAAAGAAGATTGTGGAAGAGGTGCAGCGTCTCAGGAAACAGATCGAACTGGTTACCCAGCGATGTGAACTGGCACGGGCAGGCATCCTCAAAGCTGCGGCCGCGAGGGAGCTGCAAATCATGGCGGAGGGCGAATAGTGCAGACAGGCCTGGTATGTTTTGAATTGATCGCACGGATTAATCAGGTCAGTGCCGACCTTCGTACGGTTAAAAGGGAATATGGCATCAACGAAGAGGAAATCACGAAGGAGCAGCTTCTTCTCATCGCGAAAAACTTCAGTTTCCGAGCACGCCTGAAGAAAGTTAACCTCAAGGTCCTTGTTGAGAAATACCCCCTGCCGGCCATTATTATTCTGAAAGACAACACTTTCGGTGTACTTCTGAAGGCAAGCGAAGAAGAGGAAAAAGTCCTGGTTTTCTTCCCGGAGGGGATGTCGGCCAAGCCCTTGACCTTCGAACAATTTGCCGAGAACTGGAGCGGTGAGGCTATAGTTCTGAAACACAGGCTTTTGAACAGCCAGACGGTCTTCGGCTTCAAGTGGTTCTATGCCGAGATCCTCCGCTACAAAAGCGTTTTGGCGGCGGTGCTCACCGGCTCATTTGTTGTCCAGCTCTTTGGCTTGGTGACGCCCCTTTTTACCCAGGTAATCCTGGACAAGGTTGTGGTTCATCGGGCCATGACAACGCTGGACGTTCTGGCTGTCGCCTTTCTGGCTGTCACGATCTTCGAATTTCTTCTCAACACCACCCGAAACTACATCTTCATCCACACGGCAAACAAAATCGATGCAAAGCTCGGCGCCAGGCTTTTCAAACACCTCTTTGCACTGCCCTTTGTTTATTTCGAATCGCGCAAGGTCGGAAATATCGTTGCCCGAGTGCGTGAACTCGATACAATCCGGGACTTCATTACCAATAAATCAGTTTCAGTCCTCATAGATTTATTCTTTTCGTTGGTCTTTGTAGTTTTCATGCTGTTCTACAGCGTCAAGCTGACCCTCGTTTTTCTGGCCTTCGTCCTGGTGGTCGGTATCCTCTATGTCGCCGTCACTCCCGAACTCCGGAGGCGATTGCAAAACAAGTTCATGATGGCGGCGCAGTCCAACTCCTATCTCGTTGAGACAGTCACGGGCATTCAAACAGTCAAGTGTCTTGCCCTCGAGGGATCGGTGCAGAAAAAGTGGGACGACTATCTCAGCCAGTACGTCCATTCGAGTTTCAAACTTGCCGGTATGGGAAACATTTCCTGGAGCATCTCCAACACCCTCCAGCGGATCATGACCATCGCGGTGCTTTATCTGGGCGTGCGCCAGGTCATCAACAACGAACTGACGATCGGCCAGCTAATTGCCTTCCAGATGTTTGCCGGGCAGTTTACCGGGCCTTTCCTTCGCCTCGTCAATCTCTGGAACGAGTTTCAGCAGGCGCTCCTGGCTGTCGATCGGCTGGGCGATATCTTGAATAATCCGACTGAAGTCCGTTCCGAGCAGGCAATTACCCTTCCCAAACTCCAGGGGGCGATTCGATTCGAAAATGTCTGCTTCAAATACAGCCCGGAAGCACCCTATGCAATTAATCATTTGGGTCTCGATATCCGGTCGGGCATGAGCATCGGCCTGGTCGGCAGGAGCGGGAGCGGAAAGAGCACGATCGCCAAATTGATCGAACGGCTTTATCTAACTTCCGAAGGGGCTATCTATATCGACGACGTGGATATCCGGCACATGAATCCTCTGTGGCTCCGCCACAAGATCGGCGTCGTCCTGCAGGAAAACTATCTTTTCAGCGGGACGATCCGGGAGAACATCGCCTTGCCCCGGCCGGATGCTCCGGTCGAACAGATTATCGAGGTAGCCAGGATTTCCGGCGTCCATGAATTCGTTTCCCAGTTTCCGGAAGGATACGACACTCTGGTGGGAGAACGGGGTTCGACCCTCTCCGGGGGGCAGAGACAGCGGATAGCGATTGCGCGGGCCCTCATCACTGATCCCCGGATTCTCATCTTCGATGAGGCCACTTCTGCTCTCGACTATGAATCGGAGAAACTGATCCAGAAGAACATCAACGAAATCAAAGCAGGGAGAACAACCATTATCATCGCCCACCGGCTTTCAACTGTAAGGGGATGCGACCTGATCGTCGCCCTCGACAAAGGCCGGATTGTCGAGATGGGTACGCATGAGGAATTACTCATCAAAAAAGGATACTACGAAAAACTCTATAGCCAGCAGGAGATGATCCATGCGGTTTAGGCTGCCCAGTTTTTCCCGGAAAGACGACTCCCACGAATTCAAGCCCACGATGGTGGAAATCGAGGAAAAACCGATCCATCCCTTGGGCAAGTATGTCTTCTGGATTGTTATCGGCGCCATGCTCTTCTTCAGCTTATGGCTCTATTTCGGCAAGGTGGATATCGTGGTCACCGCCCGCGGAGTGGTGATTCCCGAAGGGGATGTCAAGATTCTCCAGCCGTTGGACACGGGGGTGGTTAGCGGCATTCTCTGTAAAGAAGGGGATTTTGTAAAGAAGGGGCAGGTGCTCATGGAGATCGATCCTTCGATTACGGCGCCTGAACTCGAATCTAAACAAAAGACCCTTCAGTTTCTGGAAATCGAGAAGCAGCGGCTGAGTTCCACTCTCGGGGAAAAATCTTTTTCCCCGGATTCGCAGAAGTATGACCGGGATTCCATTGAAACTCAACGTGAACTTTATCTTTCCACCCGGGCCGGACTGGATAAACAGATTGAAAGCAAGAGGGCTGAATTGGGGAGGATCGACGAGGAGAGAAAAGCGACAGTTTCCGAAAAGGCCCATAACGAATCACTGCTTGCGATTGCCCTCGACAGGGAGCAGCGGCTGTCGGCGGTACTGGATATCATTGCAAAAAGTGAATATGAAAAAGCGGTAACCGATATCGCCGCTTATCGCAATGCTATTGCACAGGCTGAATCGAAGCTGCTGCAGTTGAATCACCAAAAGCGGCAGATCGCAGAAGACCTGGGCTATCTACAGGAGAACTTCAAAACGGCCACGCTCAAGGAATATGCCGATAAACAGAAACAAGGGACGGAAATCCGGTCGGAAATCGACCAAACCTCCTTCAGGAATGAAAAACAGAGAATTCTTGCGCCGGTGGACGGTCATATCGCCAATCTTCTTTTTCATACCGTAGGAGGGGTGGTCACGCCCGCGCAGAAGCTGATTACGCTCGTTCCCCTGACGGCGCCCCTGACCGCCAAGGTCATGGTGCTCAACAAGGATATCGGCTTCATCCGGGAAAAGATGCCCGTGGCAATCAAGGTTGACACTTTCGACTTTCAAAAGTACGGGCTGCTTAACGGAGAGATCCGGAACATCGCCAGACACAGCACGGATGATGAAAAACTCGGCCCTGTTTATGAAGTTTTTATCACGCCTCTGGAAAAAACACTGATGGTTGACGGCGTGAAAACCCCGATCGTTTCCGGCATGAGCCTCACGGCAGAGATCAAGGTCGGCAAGAGGCGGATAATTGAATTTTTCGTCTATCCGCTGATCAAGTATCTTGATGAAGGGGTGAAGGTGAGATAGGACCGTATAGATGATTTATCGAGCTATGGATAGGCCTGGTTTTGTATCCTCTCATCTGTCTTATATTTTGCTTTTAACGGTAATAAATAACGCATATAATAGCGAACCTGTGAAAGAGAAAGACTTAACGGCCATAATCGAGGGGATCGCATGTACTTTATTACCTTATCCAGACAGATGGGAACAAAAGGAACTG
>MVQR01000063.1 GCA_002067815.1 Syntrophus sp. PtaB.Bin001
GCCGTCTTTTACTTCGACCGTTCCCTTGAATCTGCCGTGAACCGTGTCATAGCGAAGCATATAAGACATGTAATCCGCATCGAGCAGATCGTTTATCCCTACAATTTCAACGTCCTTTCGCGCACAGGCTGCGCGGAAAACCAATCGGCCGATACGGCCGAAACCATTAATGCCCACTCGTATCATGGTATTTCTCCTTCACTATTTAATAATAGAAGCTTCCGAAATTAACCGCAGCTTCCAAATACAAAAAGGAAGCGCGACACTCGCTAAAAATCTATTGCAATGTCGGTTTATTTCACAAGTGCGAAAAGGCACGCGATGCAACGAAAAGATAACTCTTCAATCGATCCACCGCACAAACGAATCAAGAGACTCCCTCGGTATTTTAAAGGAATTAACGGGGTTTTCCATATCCGGATAGCCGAGGGCCACGGCAATCACCACATCCTTTTGATCCGGGATGTTCAGAAGATCCTTGACCTCATCCTCATAGGCGTTGATAAGTCCAATGGGACATGTCCCGAGACCGTGATCGAAGGCCGCCAGCAGTAGATACCCCAGCACGATCCCGATATCCACAAGCCTGGCACGGGAAAACGCGTTATCCAGTGTGATGACAATTCCCACCGGCGCACCGTAAAAATTGCAGCTTCCCTCGTTGATGAAAGTCCCGAAATCAGTACCCATTCCTGCCAGACAGGGATTCATCAGCTCGAAAGATTCCGCGCCGCGTTTGCTGAACTTCTCGGAAAGCGGCTTGACATTTCCCGGACTGCAGGATATTTGTTTTTCCTTGTAAGCTTTGATTAATCTTCGGCTAAGTCTGGCTTTTTCATCTCCCATGACAACCGTGAACTCCCACGGCTGAAGGTTGATCGCAGAAGGCGCAAGAATTGCCATGCCGAGGATCTCTTCGACCTGATCCCGGGAAACGGGATCAGATTTAAAGGCTCGTATGCTTTTGCGTTCCCTGATGGCTTGAGAGAGATCCATCGGTTAGGAATCCTCCTCTGAAACTGAATGAACTTCTTATTCGACTGAGAGTAACCCAGCCTTGGAAGAATGTCAAGGGACTGGGAAACAACGCATGCTTCGGAAGGGAAAATACTTTTTCCGTGCGCATTGATACACAAAACCGAAATTAAAATAAAGGGGGGTTTTTATATTATGATCCGCGCTAAACTTTGGTTCCGCTGTGCCGCAATGCATGATCCTGTTACTCCGATAGTAGTCAAACCGGCCCTTGTCGGGTGGGAAGCCAAGAAACGTCGAGTCGATCTAACAATTGAAAGGGCATTCAATGGCGAGGAACTTGTACGGCGGATGAAAGGTTGGATAACAACTGATCCCCAGCAGGTCATTGAAACCATCAGGCCTTTTGGCAGATTAAAAGTTCTGGACGATCAGGAACTGGTCGTGGAAATGGAAAAACAGGACAACTTTGATCAGCTTAAGAAAATCCTGACTGAGAAGTTCGATGGGGAAGTGGATCTGGAAGCGGTTCCCAAAAGATAAGATTCTTCCCCGTGCTTCCGTCGCCATGCATGCCTCCGTTTGAATCAGTATGGCCGACAAAGATATATTCTCTGCTTCCTACATAAATAAAATCAGGGCTTTTACAGGCTTGGCCTCGAACATCGAAAGAATGCTTGAAAGACATAAGTCCAATAAAAGTTAACCCTATTCCCCTATCCAATTCAAAAGCCAGTCCCCATGTGAGAAAATCCCCGCAATCCGTAACTGATCTCCAAGCAGGGCATCGGCCTTGCAGTGAAATCAGGATATTGAACAAGGAACAGATCCGAAATTTTTCGCTAAGACGGACTTACATCATTGGTTCGTAACTTGCTTACTTTACAAGCCTTTTGGAACATTGACGATTCATTTTTATAACAAAGCAGAAGGATATATCGATTTATCTCCATGATATTGCGCTTGAAAATAATTTTTGACTGTTGCAGACGGCGGGGGTAAGTTTGGACATGTGAATAATGCTGGTCTATTTATCGTTCGCTTAAACAGATTTCTGTTTTCTTACTGCAACTAAATGCCAGCCGTCTTTCCTGTTCACATTCTTACAGCTCCGCCCTGAAATTGGTTGAAATTTTGACATGCACACAGAAACCTATCGAGAAACGAAATATTATGAGGGACGAAGAAAAAACCAGAGAACAGCTCATCGGAGAATTAACGGCACTGCGCAGCATGGTTTCCGAACAGAGAAAAAATCATGAGGGCAATGACCGCGATGCCGCCGATTCCGTAAGGAATACGGATGCAAAGTTCCGCATTCTCTTCGAGAACTCTCCCGAAGGTATATTTCTTTCGAACGGTCAGCTTCTGACAGACTGCAACGATGCCATGGTCAAAATGATGCGCTGCTCTTCCAAGGACGAACTTATCGGCCGTCATCTCTCAGATTTCGCACCTGCGGTGCAACCTGACGGCAGTCCTTCTTTCGAAAAGGCCAATCGCCTGATGGAAGAAGCCCTGCAACGGGGAAACATGCAGCAGGAATGGCGCTGTTGCCGTTTCGACGGAGTAGAATTGTCAGTGGAAATACTTATGACTGCGATATCCTGTGAAGGAGAGACGATTCTTTATATGGTCTGGCGGGATATCACGGAAAGCAAGCGAATAGAAGAAGCTATCCGGCACCTGGCCTATCACGATGTTTTGACGGGACTGCCCAACCGGATGCTTTTCACCGACCGCATGGTTCTGGCGATAGCCCAGGCGAAGCGGCATCAGAAAACGATGGCCGTCATGATGCTTGATCTGGACGGTTTCAAAACGGTGAACGACACTTACGGTCATCATGTAGGAGATCTGCTCCTCCAATGCGTGGGAAACCGGCTGACGGGAACTCTGCGCGAAGGGGACACGGTCGCCCGTCTGGGTGGGGATGAATTCATGATTCTGCTGCCGGAAATCAAACAGGCCGCAAACAGCTTCCGCATTGCGAAAAAAATCATCTCTTCTTTTAAACAGCCTTTTATCTGCGACGGCATCAAATTAACTACCAGCACAAGTATCGGCATTTCCGTTTATCCCAGAGATGGAGAAGATATGGACGTCCTGATGAAGCATGCCGACAGGGCCATGTATAAGGCAAAAGCCGCAGGGGGCAACAGGTATTTCCCCTATAACTCCCAAGCACAGCAATAAAAATGTTCCCTTTCTCAACTGCAGTTTTTTCAACTCGGCTTTCTATTGTTGATCAGTCCCGATTTCCTTGCTTTACCCCGCCTTATTTCCGAATAAGGATTCCAGAATCCCGAGATATTCGGGCGAAGGATGTCGAAAATCCGCAATCCGGCCCACAACACCGGCAACCCTAAGCCCGGATTGGCCTTCAATCGCTTCGATATTTTCCTCAATCATGTCCTTTGGAGTTTCCCTTTCGCCACTATCGATAAGAACGATTCCAAGAGCGGCGATTTTCCGTTGTTCCAGGGCGGCAACGGTCAACAGGGTGTGATTGATGGTCCCCAACCCGGCCCGGGCGGCGATGAGGGGACGGGCACCGGTCAAGGGAATGGTATCTATCACCCGGGTCTCCTGGTCGATGGGGACGTAGACGCCTCCGGCAGCCTCTATAATCAACGGTTTGAAGCGCTCTTTTTTTTCAGTAAGAATATCCAGAACCTGTTGCCAGTTGACCTGGCGGTTTTCATTTCGAGCCGCAAAAAAAGGGGCCTTCGGATTCCGATAGCAGAATCCCACAGAGACGGCCGGGTCATGATCCCCCAATTCCGGGATATTGTCGTAGATGAATTTGGCATCGGAATCCGTATCATAAGGATGACGGCAGCCAGTCTGCACCGGTTTGAAATAAAAAGGCGTGTAACCGTTATCATAGAAATAGCGCATCAGTAAGAGAGACAGGACCGTCTTGCCGACGCCCGTATCCGTGCCGATAACGTAAATATCAGGAATTTCCGCTTTCATATTTTATAACCTCCTTCAGGGACTGAATAAAACCGTTGACATCCGCCTCATCGTGCAGGGCCGTCATTCCGATTCTCAGGATCGCCTTGCCAAGCGGGACGGTGGGATAGCGGGCCGACAGAACGAAAATTCCCTTTTCCCTCAGGTGATTCGATACGTCCAGCGCCCTCTGCTCGTCGCCGATTTCCAGAGCAAGTATATGGGCGTCCCCCTGCGCCGAGAATCCTTCAGCCGTCAGCCTGGTCTTCATAAACTTGCTGATTTCCCGGAGATTTATCCTCAAATCATCGCTTTCGCCCAGCAGACCCAGGATGTCGAGAGCGGAGACGGCATGCGCTTCGGGCAGAGTAGTGGAATAGATGAGCGGCGAGGCAAAGTTGAAGAGATATTCCTTTACCAAAGCCGGCAGGAGAATAAAAGCACCGAACAGCCCGAGGGCTTTTCCGAAGGTCCCCACGGCGATATCGGCAACCGGCCGGGCCACGCCGCGCCCGCCTTCACCCAGGCAGCCGAAGGCATGGGCCTCATCGACGACGCACAGGAAGCCATGGCGGTTTTTGAGATCGATTAATCCGGGAACGTCCAGCAGATCTCCATCCATGCTGAAGAGAGATTCCGTCAGGACGACGATTTCCTTTTTTTCCACTTTCTCCAGGCGCTTTTTCAGATGTTTCAGGGAGCCGTGGTTATAACCCACAAGTTCCGCCGGACTGAGGGCGATGCCCTTAACGCTGCTGGCATGGATATGCTTGTCGAAGACAATGGCGGTTCCCGAGTCGAAGAGGGTGGACAGCAGGGCGAGGTTGGCCTGGTAGCCGCTGGGGAAAAAGAGGGCGTCCTCATAGCCGAAATAGCGGGCATAGGCCTTTTCCGCCTCGGAAATGAGGGCGTAATTACCCGACACCAGCCGGGAGGAAGAAGAGGAAGAACCATATTTCCGGAAATTGTCGGCAACCTTCTCCCGCAAAACATCGGAGACGCCCAGCCCGAGATAGTCGTTGGAAGCGAAGTTGAGAACCCGCCCCCCGGCAAGGATAAGGTACTTTCCTTCCCGCCCCAAGATTTCCGGCGGTTTTCTGTATAGGCCTTCCTGTCGGTGCAGCTTCAATCGGGTTTTCAATCTTTCCGCAAACATGCCAATCTTTCCTTGTAATGCTTCCTGAGGACGTCTTCTCTCAAGTCCGAATTATAGTCCACCGCCGTAAAAACAAATTCGCCGTCGAGAACCTTTCTGCCGTTCGCCACAGCCGACAATTCATAGGCAAAGACGGACGCGCTCCGGCTGTGCAGATGCCCCACTAGATCAAAGCGGCCTTGCAGCGTTTCTTCCTCAGGCAGTGTAAAGCTCTTTATCGCCAGGAGGACAGCCTGTTTCGAGAAATCACACAGGAAACGGACATGACAGGCGCCTGCCTGGGCCAGTGCCTCGATGCCCAGATAGGGCGGGGCCTGATCGAAGTCGACGGCGGCGGCAACTATTTTCCCGGAAAGCTCCGTAATTTGTGAGAGCAACTGAAAACCGCCCAAGCCGGTAGAAATCGTGATCTCGGCCTTCGAATTAGACAAAAGCTTATCGTGCTTTTCAGTTTCCGTTTTTTTGTTCATTTCCTATGACACATACCTTTTCACGATCAAAACCGCATTCTGCCCGCCGAAGCCGAAGTTTTCTATTGCCCAAGTCGAAGAAGGACGGTTTCCTCCCTCGCGGACAAAAGGCAGGGCCGGTGAACAGGGTTCCCGGAGATTGCGGATTTCCGGCAGGTAGCCGTTTCCCATACAAATCAAGCTAAGCGCCGTTTCCATCGCTCCGCAGGCCGTAGAGAGATGCCCGATCCAGGACTTGAAAGCCAGAATTCGGGGATACTGCCCTTCGTAAACCCGCTCGATCAGGGCCGCTTCCATGCGGTCGTTGAGGATGGTACCCGTTCCGTGGGTGGAAACGGCATCAACATCTCCCGGGCCAAGACCGGCATCGGCCAAGGCCTTGTCCAGGGCCAGTTGCCCGCCCAGTCCCGCCGGTTCGGGCGCTGTTACATTATATCCGTCCAGGGACGCGCCGAAACCGCAGATTTCTCCATAAATAGCCGCTTTCCGGCTCCGGGCGTGTTCCAGTTCTTCCAGAAGCAGGCAAGCCCCCCCTTCACCGGGCACAAATCCCCTGCGGCCGTTGTCGAAAGGGCGGCTGGCTTCCTCGGGATTGCCGCCTCCCGCGTAAAGGGCCCGCGCCTTTCCGTAAGCCAAGACCGCTCCGGGTGTCAGGCGGGAATCGCCTCCCCCCGCAAAGGCAAGGTCCAGATAGCCGTCCCGAATTTTATGAAAGGCCTCCCCGATAGCCTGCAGCGAGGCGGAGCAGGCCGAGGTGACGGTCAGGTTTTCCCCCCTAATTCCGGCCAGGATGGAAATAACCGATGCAGCCGTGTTCGGCAGGAAACGGAGAATCCAGAGGGCCATCAAGGGGTCATCCTGTATTTTCCCCTGCCGGATGTCCGGGATTTCACCCCCTATATCCATATTGGGACCGGCGCCGAGAAACAGGCCGGCGCCGGTTAGCTGTTCCTTGCGCAGCGCGCTCTTCTCCACGGCAGCCATCACTGCCGCAACGGCGAGCTGAGCCCCCCGGTTGAGGTAGCGCCGCTCCTTGAAAGAGCCGGTAAAGGTCCCCAGATCAAAACTCCGAACTGGTGAAACGATCACCTGGGGATCAAAGTCCGAAGCGGCAAAGGAAACCCGGCCGTTGCGCAGGCTCTCCAGAATCTGGACTGGTGAATTCCCCAGCGAGGAGATCGCCCCCAAAGCCGTGACGACAACCCGCCGGGAAGAGGAAGGAGTTTTTGCAGGATATTTCATAGTTCCCGGTATATTTCGGAAAGGCCTTTTTTCTTGACTGGCGGAGGCGCTTCATCGGGGAATCCCAAGGTCAGAAAACATTTGAGAGTAACGGGAGAAACACCCAGGATATCCTCGGGGCGGTCCAGATACAGAAGGGGCGCCGTCAGGATGCAGGAGCCCAGTCCCAGTTCCTCTCCCTTGAGCGTCCATTCCATCACTGCCAAGCCAACGCTCATATCATCGTCCGTGGTTGTACGTTTTTCCGGCGGCAGAATTCCCGTCGAATAAAGTTTATCGGCAACACCCTTGCCCGAAGAGACGGTTCCTATGGCAAAGAGAAGCGGGGCGTCGAACATGAAAAGCAAAAATCGGTAGTAGTTGGCGATGACGTTTTTGAGAATCGCCGAGGCCCCGACATCGTCCGCCTTTTGCAGCAAAGTCCGGCAACCGTCCTCCATTGCCGTTTTCAAATTTTCCAGGATATCGGGCCGGCAAATCCGAAAGAAACGTACTGGTTGCCGGTTGGCGGGAGACGGCGCCTGTAGGGCACAGGTCACCATCTGTTCGATCCATTCCGGCGGCGGCATTTCCTTTTTGTATTTCCGGATGCTTCTGCGGCTGTAGATAAGAGAATCCAGCATCGACATGTGATCAGGAGGCCTTCGCAAGACGCCAGGCAATGTAGTCCATCAGATCCCGCACCTTGGGATCGGCCTGACCTTCGGCAACGATCTCTCGAATCCTCTCGCCCGGCAGGAAGGGAATACAGTCGGAAAGGAAGGCAAAAACATCCCGGCCCTCCTGTTGGGCTTCCTCAATCAGGAGGGGAACCCGCTGCAGGAAGATGTCGTCCTCGTCCACTTCGATCCCGAAACGGGAACTGAAGGAAAGGGCCAGCTCCAACATATCGATGGATTCGATGTCCAGGTCCTTCCGAAGCCGGGTTTCTTCCTTGATCAGCGCCTCCTCCAGATCAAGTATTTCAACGAGTATCGCTCGAATTTCGTTTAATAAGTCCATGAAAATCCTTTCTTGCCGAACCGCTCTTGTCCGACCGTCCTACCTTACATCGTCTGCGGGATGAGGAATAATCGTACCCGTCGCCAGGAAACAGCGGCCGTCCCTTCCCGGCTGCAAAAGCCGGCAACGCAGGGAATCCCCCCGTTTTTCCAGAAGGAATTCGTATTCGCCGGGCGCAATGAACTTCCGGAACTTGAAATCCTGAATCCTTCCCGGCCTTATACCCATTCCGGAATTTCGCAGGGCTTTAAGGAAGGCTTGAACAATCAGGCTTCCCGGCACGACGGGGCAGCCGGGGAAATGATCGGCATAGATCGGGTCGGCCGGGTCGAAATAGAAAGCCCCGGAAAGGAAATCGTCCGGACGCGAAGCCTTCGCTTCTTCAAAAGCCCCTTCCCCTCGCCGGTTGTCAGAATCGGACATCGCCCCTAGTCCCCGACCACGGCCCGGATGGAGTCATAGGTGATATCGCAGAGCCGGTCAATTTCCTCGTTCGTAATGCATAAAGGCGGCATGAGAACGATGACGTCGCCCAACGGGCGGATGATCAGTCCCCGCTTCCGTGCCTCCAGAATGACCTTGTGCCCGATACGCCTTGCCGGAGGGAACATTTCCTTTGTAATATTGTCGGCCACCAGTTCGATTCCCACCATGAATCCCCGCTGGCGGATTTCTCCTACGCAACTCATCGTGACGATCGGATGAAGCTTCTGGTTAAGCCGGATGATTTTCGCGGCGAGATTTTCAATGACTTTCTCTTCCGCAAAGATATCCAGATTGGCTACGGCGGCGGCGCAGGCCAGGGGATTTCCCGTATAGGTATGGCCGTGAAAGAAGGTCTTGAATTCGTCGAAGCGACCCAGGAAGCCGTTATAGATTTCCTCCGTCGCCACGGTGGCCGCCAGGGGCAGGTAGCCCCCGGAAAGCCCTTTTCCCAGTGCCAGGATATCCGGTGTGACGCCTTCGCGCTCACAGGCGAACATCGTTCCGGTCTTGCCGAAGCCGACCGCCACCTCGTCGGCGATCATCAGGACCCCGTACTTCGTGCAGAGCTCCCGGACCCGCTTTAAATAGCCGGGCGGCTGCACGAGAATTCCCGCCGCGCCCTGAACCAGGGGCTCGATGATCAGAGCCGCCAGCTCATGGGCATGCGTCGCCAGCAGGTTTTCCAGTTGCCTCAGGCAGTCATGCCGGCAGCCGGGGGAAGAGGCGCCGAAGGCGCACCGATAACAGTAAGGCGACTCGGCCTTGATGGTGGGGAAAAGCAGTTCCTGGTAAGTCGCATGGAACAGATCGATCCCACCCACGCTGACCGCCCCCAAGGTGTCTCCGTGGTAGGCATTGGTGAAGGAGATAAATCGCGTCTTGCGGGGATCGCCGCCGGGGGCCTGCTTCTGATACTGAAAGGCCATCTTGAGCGCTATTTCCACGGCGGTGGAACCGCTCTCCGAATAAAACACCCGGGTTAATCCCTTGGGAACGATCTCCAGGAGTTTCTTCGCGCATTCGATGGCGGGTTCATGAGCGAGGCCGAGCAGGGTGGAATGAGCGACCTTATCCAACTGATCGCGAATCGCCTTATCAATCCGCTCCTTGCGGTGGCCGTGAACGTTGGTCCAGAGGGAAGAAACGCCGTCGATGTATTCCCGGCCTTCCGTATCCCGTAAAATGGCGCCTTTTCCATCGGCGATGACCAGCACTTCTTCCGGGGTAAACTCCTGCATCTGGGTGAAAGGGAACCAGATGGATTTCAGACCGTCGGCAACCAATTTTCTGTTCTTTTCTTCGCTTTCGTTCATTTTCCTGCGCTCCTTCTATACTTTTCCCGATATCGGAATTTAGACTCTGCCTGAGATGCTTTCGCTCCCCCGCCCTGAGGGAGTAAACTGCATTAAAATGGAAGCTGTATAGATGACGGGGATTCATTTGTCAACCCGGTTTTTCAATCAGGTTGACAAACAAAGATAATGGAATCAGCCGCCGATTTCGGC
>MVQR01000064.1 GCA_002067815.1 Syntrophus sp. PtaB.Bin001
TCAATCACCCCTCCCTGCGTGTCGGTAAAGCGCGTGACAAGGACGGCGGAGTTGGGCAGATAGCTTTGTTCCGTCTTGATCTGCTCGATGAGTTCAATGGAGCAGTAGCCTTTTCCCGAACCGGCTTCGTGTTCCTGCAGCAGGGAGTTGAACACGGGATCGCCGTCAAATCGGGGCAGGCAATACCAGACGATTTCAGCCGCGGAATCTATCAAAGCGCCGATTTGGCAATTGCCTATCAACCCAAGGTCCAGGGAACTCTTCATTCTGTAACTCCTTCAGGTCATGGAAGCTGAATCTGCGCTCGCATTATGAAAACAGATATCGATATCCCTTCAATTACAAGGAATTACGCACTCACTCCTATTCGTAGATCATGAAATTTATTTTTTCAACAGGCTGATATCCATGGAAATTCCCCATTAACCACTGAATTTCAGGAAGCTTGTTTCTCAATATCCTGTATGTTCAAAATTAAGGAGAAGTCTGAAAAGCGATTTTTAACCCTGTTGCAAAAAGAGAACGAAATGCAATGAAGATACTTGAATTTTAAGACTTAATATACAGTTGACCACTTCATAAATCAATCTCTATATGCCGATCCACACCCCCGCGCGGGGGGCGACATCCTGAATGTCGCCATCGTTTATCACCTTTTACGTTTCAATCCACGCCCCCGCGTGGGGGGCGACTTCATTCATAATTGCTGCCGCCCGGCTTTGACCGGTTTCAATCCACGCCCCCGCGTGGGGGGCGACTTCTCTTTGGCCGGTTTAATCCAATATTTGCTTTGTTTCAATCCACGCCCCCGCGTGGGGGGCGACAAAGCATCGTTGGCCGTGTGGGATAACTCCATGACAGTTTCAATCCACGCCCCCGCGTGGGGGGCGACACAATATTTCGGCTTCCTGCACCATTTCCGCGACGGTTTCAATCCACGCCCCCGCGTGGGGGGCGACGTTGATTAATTGATTTAATTGACCTTTTTCCGAATGTTTCAATCCACGCCCCCGCGTGGGGGGCGACCGGGATTGGGACAATAAAAAAAAATTTATCTTTATGTTTCAATCCACGCCCCCGCGTGGGGGGCGACATCGGGGTCGTCGTTCCGGTTTCATAGATGTTGGGTTTCAATCCACGCCCCCGCGTGGGGGGCGACATCATCGACCAATGCGATGGTGAATTCCTGATTAGTTTCAATCCACGCCCCCGCGTGGGGGGCGACGGACCATGAGAGATTCACGCGGCATTTCGAGGGAGTTTCAATCCACGCCCCCGCGTGGGGGGCGACCTAAACGATGGTATGTATCTTTTTACTGGCAAGGGTTTCAATCCACGCCCCCGCGTGGGGGGCGACCTAAGCATAATTTTATCGTTTTCGTTTCTAGCGAGTTTCAATCCACGCCCCCGCGTGGGGGGCGACGGCAATTTAATTAATTTAGAACGATGGCCGCAGTGTTTCAATCCACGCCCCCGCGTGGGGGGCGACTTGCCGATAATTACGATCTATTGAGACTCGTCATTGTTTCAATCCACGCCCCCGCGTGGGGGGCGACTCAACAGCCGATACAACCTATGGCGCAGGAGGCAGTTTCAATCCACGCCCCCGCGTGGGGGGCGACCATTTTGGGTGGATTAATATCAAGGTCAGTTAACGTTTCAATCCACGCCCCCGCGTGGGGGGCGACATCCGAAGGTGATCGGCTTTGTGGATAATCCGAAAGTTTCAATCCACGCCCCCGCGTGGGGGGCGACTCATGGCTTCCTGGGTGTTGTAGCCGGCCTGGACAGTTTCAATCCACGCCCCCGCGTGGGGGGCGACCCATCATGTTTTCTTTCCTTATTACATTTTAGGCGGTTTCAATCCACGCCCCCGCGTGGGGGGCGACCGTATGTCGAGGCGACTAATGAAGCGACGCGGACAGTTTCAATCCACGCCCCCGCGTGGGGGGCGACCGAGATACATCATGGCAATCACTTGTACGACATCGTTTCAATCCACGCCCCCGCGTGGGGGGCGACCTGTGGCGGACGGCGATGGGTCGGAGCTGCTGGGCGTTTCAATCCACGCCCCCGCGTGGGGGGCGACCTTAAGGTCGCCGAGAATCTGTTCGGAGATTATGGGTTTCAATCCACGCCCCCGCGTGGGGGGCGACCAATGAATGCTGGTGGGCTGCCGCCGAAAATCTCGTTTCAATCCACGCCCCCGCGTGGGGGGCGACTTACGCGGCGCCGAGACAATTATTTTTACATATCGTTTCAATCCACGCCCCCGCGTGGGGGGCGACGTTAAAATCGGCATCGAGGCGATGCCGATCCCAGGTTTCAATCCACGCCCCCGCGTGGGGGGCGACTCAACGGCAGTGTGGGTACGACTGTTCCTGCCGGGTTTCAATCCACGCCCCCGCGTGGGGGGCGACTTGCTGCATTTAGAGAGGCTTTCTGTGTGGCATTGTTTCAATCCACGCCCCCGCGTGGGGGGCGACACATGACAAATATTGCGAGGGCGGCACTGGGGAAGTTTCAATCCACGCCCCCGCGTGGGGGGCGACCTTACAAGGAAGTATGGGACAAGTCTACTGACGAGTTTCAATCCACGCCCCCGCGTGGGGGGCGACCATATCTGAGGGCGGATGTGACACAGGCGATAGATGTTTCAATCCACGCCCCCGCGTGGGGGGCGACGCAAACTGGAAGGCGATCACCGCAATTAACACGCTGTTTCAATCCACGCCCCCGCGTGGGGGGCGACCTTCTCCGCTCACAACTTCGCCCTCCTTTCCTTCGTGTTTCAATCCACGCCCCCGCGTGGGGGGCGACCTTTTCTTATTTGTCGATGGGGCCGCCGGCCGAGGAGTTTCAATCCACGCCCCCGCGTGGGGGGCGACCGCGCTTGGAATTCGCAGACGCTCGCCTATGAGACGGTTTCAATCCACGCCCCCGCGTGGGGGGCGACCCCCCGTAACGGTGATATTTGTACGCAATCCAAAGTTTCAATCCACGCCCCCGCGTGGGGGGCGACCCATTGCCACCGGGAAAACTCTTGTGGCCTACGAAGTTTCAATCCACGCCCCCGCGTGGGGGGCGACTTTCTCTTCGCATGTTACGATCCACTGGTTGAGTTTCAATCCACGCCCCCGCGTGGGGGGCGACTCTGCAGCGCAGATGCTCCGGCTGCATTGTCATAGTTTCAATCCACGCCCCCGCGTGGGGGGCGACAAAACCATTTCCCGCAACGATATTAATGTAATACTTGTTTCAATCCACGCCCCCGCGTGGGGGGCGACCTTCGGAAAGGCGGATCTCGACACGATCAAGGGAATGTTTCAATCCACGCCCCCGCGTGGGGGGCGACTATCCACGAGTGGATGGAGATCAGCGTCTTCGGAGTTTCAATCCACGCCCCCGCGTGGGGGGCGACATTAACGTCTATGCAGATTTCACAATAATTTCCGGTTTCAATCCACGCCCCCGCGTGGGGGGCGACGCGCAATAAAGTTGTAACGTATCGGGTTTGTTTCGTTTCAATCCACGCCCCCGCGTGGGGGGCGACGGAGTATTTCCTTGTCGCCGGCCACCAGTCGGATGTTTCAATCCACGCCCCCGCGTGGGGGGCGACCCTCTTCGTCGTAATAATCCGGCTTCAGTTCCGGGTTTCAATCCACGCCCCCGCGTGGGGGGCGACCACCCGCAGCTTCAGGTCCGACCGGGAAACGATGGGTTTCAATCCACGCCCCCGCGTGGGGGGCGACGACGCTCCCTGCGGACATCGCCCGGAAATGGATGGTTTCAATCCACGCCCCCGCGTGGGGGGCGACGGTTTTCTGAGGCGCTGTCTTTTTGCTTATCGCGTTTCAATCCACGCCCCCGCGTGGGGGGCGACAAGTGCATGGATTATCAGGCCTTTATGAGAGAGAGTTTCAATCCACGCCCCCGCGTGGGGGGCGACCTAGGTATTCGGGCAGGGCGATTTTCTTGATTCTGGTTTCAATCCACGCCCCCGCGTGGGGGGCGACCTTTGCCGATCTCTCCGAGCGTCTTGCCGAAGTGGAGTTTCAATCCACGCCCCCGCGTGGGGGGCGACCGTCAATGCCGTCCGCCTGGAGCGGGAAAAGATGGTTTCAATCCACGCCCCCGCGTGGGGGGCGACTTAATCCGGACGCGGCGGCGGCGGTTGAAGTTCCGGTTTCAATCCACGCCCCCGCGTGGGGGGCGACTCCACAAGCTCGTTTGTCCCTTCACGCCAACCATGTTTCAATCCACGCCCCCGCGTGGGGGGCGACACTATAGCCCAAACCAAAACCGCAATCTCAATCAGTTTCAATCCACGCCCCCGCGTGGGGGGCGACGATGTTCGCAGATAGTCAATCGCCTAGAGTTACAGTTTCAATCCACGCCCCCGCGTGGGGGGCGACATCATAAACACGGTGGACCTGACCAACCACCGGAGTTTCAATCCACGCCCCCGCGTGGGGGGCGACTTCGGACGATCCAGAAATCCAAGCGATACTTGATGTTTCAATCCACGCCCCCGCGTGGGGGGCGACTTATAGGCAATCAGCGCGTCGCCTATGATTTCCCGTTTCAATCCACGCCCCCGCGTGGGGGGCGACGTTATAGGCAATCAGCGCGTCGCCTATGATTTCCCGTTTCAATCCACGCCCCCGCGTGGGGGGCGACATGTAAGGGAAAACGAAATCAGAAAGGGGATTTTGTTTCAATCCACGCCCCCGCGTGGGGGGCGACGTATATCTGGTATAAGGCCACGGCAATTCTATTCTTGTTTCAATCCACGCCCCCGCGTGGGGGGCGACATTATATCCGGGGGATTATTGGCATATTCGGTCGTGTTTCAATCCACGCCCCCGCGTGGGGGGCGACCTTTTCCATCCTTGGGACTCGATTCCTCAATCCGGTTTCAATCCACGCCCCCGCGTGGGGGGCGACTCAACGGGAATATCCGGGATCTGGGTGGTTCTGGCGTTTCAATCCACGCCCCCGCGTGGGGGGCGACATGGCTCCCGGTGAAATGGTCTGGAGGCTGTTAGTTTCAATCCACGCCCCCGCGTGGGGGGCGACCTTGTTACGCCCTCAGATGCCGGAAACGATGTTTGTTTCAATCCACGCCCCCGCGTGGGGGGCGACACTTTGTGGTTCCCTTTTTTATTGAATGAAAAGAGTTTCAATCCACGCCCCCGCGTGGGGGGCGACCAACAAATGCAAGTAGCTGTTGACGTAACAATAGCTGTTTCAATCCACGCCCCCGCGTGGGGGGCGACAAAAGAGAAATGGAATGTGAATTATTTAACTAAAGGTTTCAATCCACGCCCCCGCGTGGGGGGCGACGTAGACAGAGTAAAAGATTATGATTGTCATAAATTGTTTCAATCCACGCCCCCGCGTGGGGGGCGACCAATTTTCTTTTCAATAACCGCACAGTTACACAAAGTTTCAATCCACGCCCCCGCGTGGGGGGCGACGTCTGATGATAATAGGTATTTACCTATTAAATACGTTTCAATCCACGCCCCCGCGTGGGGGGCGACTTTCTTACCTTATGTCTTATTTGTCCTATGCCTCGTTTCAATCCACGCCCCCGCGTGGGGGGCGACTCTCGTCCGCACTTAGGGCAAGTGCGTGACGCATGTTTCAATCCACGCCCCCGCGTGGGGGGCGACTTTGGTCTGATATAAATCCTCGGAATAATAGTGGTTTCAATCCACGCCCCCGCGTGGGGGGCGACATTATTTCCTGTTACTGACCCCGATCCGCCAGTTGTTTCAATCCACGCCCCCGCGTGGGGGGCGACATAATACAAAGCCCCCGGTAATCGGCCTGTCCATGTTTCAATCCACGCCCCCGCGTGGGGGGCGACATATTCTGGCCCATTCCTCACCGAGTCCGGTGAGGTTTCAATCCACGCCCCCGCGTGGGGGGCGACTCGGTCTGAAGAATTCGACGGGGAAAACGACCTTGTTTCAATCCACGCCCCCGCGTGGGGGGCGACGGTATTGTTGCTATAAGTGCGAGTTAGACTTCCCGTTTCAATCCACGCCCCCGCGTGGGGGGCGACTTGAGGCGAGAATGTTAAGGGCGATCCATGTGGCGTTTCAATCCACGCCCCCGCGTGGGGGGCGACATGAGGCTCAAGAATGGTTTGACGGGGTTAAGAGTTTCAATCCACGCCCCCGCGTGGGGGGCGACGTTGAAAGTGAGGTTTGCGCGGTAACCGATTGGGGTTTCAATCCACGCCCCCGCGTGGGGGGCGACATTGCCGCTCCGCGCGTCTTGATTTCCATCTCAGTTTCAATCCACGCCCCCGCGTGGGGGGCGACATATTGACCGGTCGTCATGTATTCCCACTCCTGGGTTTCAATCCACGCCCCCGCGTGGGGGGCGACTGGGATA
Organism: Syntrophus sp. PtaB.Bin001; assembly: GCA_002067815.1. Lineage (GTDB taxonomy): Bacteria > Desulfobacterota > Syntrophia > Syntrophales > Syntrophaceae > Syntrophus. The sequence goes on from MVQR01000064.1 coordinate 6,409, forward strand.
CTCGGCCGGCTTGCTCAGCCAGTTGTTGTTTCAATCCACGCCCCCGCGTGGGGGGCGACCACAATGTCGGGTGGCAATCGATATATAAATGGGGGTTTCAATCCACGCCCCCGCGTGGGGGGCGACCTATTTCACCCGCTCGAATATCCACACGCCCAGGAGTTTCAATCCACGCCCCCGCGTGGGGGGCGACCTGAGGGCGTAACAAGGGATTAAGCCACAGAGGACGTTTCAATCCACGCCCCCGCGTGGGGGGCGACAGAACGGCCAAAAAAGGATTTTAAAGAGGACTTGTTTCAATCCACGCCCCCGCGTGGGGGGCGACTTCATTTTCAGTGAGCAGTTCCATGACATCATCCGTTTCAATCCACGCCCCCGCGTGGGGGGCGACTATGCTTTTGAATAACATGCTGCGGAATTATAAAGTTTCAATCCACGCCCCCGCGTGGGGGGCGACCTAGTGGTGTAGATATTCCAGAAGATGTAGAACCTGTTTCAATCCACGCCCCCGCGTGGGGGGCGACGTAATTAGGCTTCTTAAAAAGGCTTAATACGAGGGGTTTCAATCCACGCCCCCGCGTGGGGGGCGACCTTTTCTTGGTTTCCTCGATGAGGGCTTCGCAATGTTTCAATCCACGCCCCCGCGTGGGGGGCGACTTACCAACTCGACCCTGACTCCTGATGTAGACATGGTTTCAATCCACGCCCCCGCGTGGGGGGCGACATGCCGTAAGCGCCGCAGGTGCGGAATTCGTGCTGTTTCAATCCACGCCCCCGCGTGGGGGGCGACTCAGTGTCAGGGTTTCTTCCCTGGCCACTGGCGTTGTTTCAATCCACGCCCCCGCGTGGGGGGCGACCTGCCGGGAGGCCCTTCAATGGATGCTGGATTCGGGTTTCAATCCACGCCCCCGCGTGGGGGGCGACAGTTCGTCCTTCAGACGGGATTTCCGGGATTCGTGTTTCAATCCACGCCCCCGCGTGGGGGGCGACAATCTATAGCCCTAATGAACGCTGGTGTATATGTGTTTCAATCCACGCCCCCGCGTGGGGGGCGACATCGTAACATATCGTTCCACCCCATTTTGCCGGCGTTTCAATCCACGCCCCCGCGTGGGGGGCGACTATGTATTTGCGAGAAAAAAATCATCAATATTTCGTTTCAATCCACGCCCCCGCGTGGGGGGCGACCTTATTTTCAAATATATGCACATTTATATGAGGTTTGTTTCAATCCACGCCCCCGCGTGGGGGGCGACATGCTCCTATCATCCAACACGATATTACTAGGTTGTTTCAATCCACGCCCCCGCGTGGGGGGCGACTTCCGTTAACTCTGACTGATATTCTTTAGAAAAAGTTTCAATCCACGCCCCCGCGTGGGGGGCGACGATCGTAGCGAAAAAGGAAAAAATGGGTGAGCTTTTAGTTTCAATCCACGCCCCCGCGTGGGGGGCGACGATTTAACAAGTCAAAATAATTCAACTTTTTTTAGTTTCAATCCACGCCCCCGCGTGGGGGGCGACTCAGTAATTAAAAGACATAGCCGAGGGGTTGAGTGTTTCAATCCACGCCCCCGCGTGGGGGGCGACATCATTAAGTTTAACTCCGTGATACTTTGAAGGAGTTTCAATCCACGCCCCCGCGTGGGGGGCGACCTGCGTTGTGGTATCCGATTGTATTGAATTTGTTGTTTCAATCCACGCCCCCGCGTGGGGGGCGACATCAGATTATATTAGAGCTGTTATAAATGCAGGAGTTTCAATCCACGCCCCCGCGTGGGGGGCGACATCGTAACATATCGTTCCACCCCATTTTGCCGGCGTTTCAATCCACGCCCCCGCGTGGGGGGCGACGCCAGACCTCAACCGGAATTTGAGCAAACAGAATAGTTTCAATCCACGCCCCCGCGTGGGGGGCGACATTAATGTTTCTGTTAATTGCACACGCCGATATTGTTTCAATCCACGCCCCCGCGTGGGGGGCGACAAAATGGGGTGGAACGATATGTTACGATTGTGGTGGTTTCAATCCACGCCCCCGCGTGGGGGGCGACTTTACTGCCAGTTCCCTCAATGTCTCTAGTCCAGTTTCAATCCACGCCCCCGCGTGGGGGGCGACTTCTTGAGCTTTCGTAGTTTCATCGACATTCAGTGTTTCAATCCACGCCCCCGCGTGGGGGGCGACGTACTGATGTTTTGACCGGCGGGAGCCTGGCGGCGTTTCAATCCACGCCCCCGCGTGGGGGGCGACCAGAGAATCATTGAGCAAGGCCGAAAAGGTTTATGTTTCAATCCACGCCCCCGCGTGGGGGGCGACTCGCTGGAACTGATTGACGGTGCCACGATCACCAGTTTCAATCCACGCCCCCGCGTGGGGGGCGACGGGACATTTCCCCTGATATTATCGGTTGTGGATAGTTTCAATCCACGCCCCCGCGTGGGGGGCGACGCGGAAGAAATCCGCCGTGCAAAAGAAATCGAAGTTTCAATCCACGCCCCCGCGTGGGGGGCGACTGCACGAGCCATCGAAGAGGGAGAGCAAATACCTGTTTCAATCCACGCCCCCGCGTGGGGGGCGACAAAAGAGGCATTCCGAAACATGCCGTCCTGGGAACGTTTCAATCCACGCCCCCGCGTGGGGGGCGACTTAATGCGGAGTGAAACAGATAAGCATTTTAATTATGTTTCAATCCACGCCCCCGCGTGGGGGGCGACGCACACGTCGATCATCAGCATGAGTTCCCCGCGGGTGTTTCAATCCACGCCCCCGCGTGGGGGGCGACCTGATTGTGGTCTAGGCAAAACTCCTATGCAACTAGTTTCAATCCACGCCCCCGCGTGGGGGGCGACCGATATGGCTTTTTAGCATCATGACTTTCTTTTTGTTTCAATCCACGCCCCCGCGTGGGGGGCGACCTAATCGCCTATGTATGGCCCTTAGCATTCGGGGTTTCAATCCACGCCCCCGCGTGGGGGGCGACAACTTGATCTTTACTGGGAACCGAAAACACTTGGGGTTTCAATCCACGCCCCCGCGTGGGGGGCGACATAATCGTAATACCAATCCTTCCCGTTGCTCGAGAGTTTCAATCCACGCCCCCGCGTGGGGGGCGACAAGATTGCCAGCAACCCAGCGATGATTGACAATAGTTTCAATCCACGCCCCCGCGTGGGGGGCGACCTGTTGCAATCCATGATTTCGGGATCACCGTCGTCATGTTTCAATCCACGCCCCCGCGTGGGGGGCGACATCATCCGAGATTGCCAGGGATGAAAAAGATGAGTTTCAATCCACGCCCCCGCGTGGGGGGCGAC
>MVQR01000065.1 GCA_002067815.1 Syntrophus sp. PtaB.Bin001
ACTCACCGGCACATGCGGCGGCAAGGATACTGATATATGCACATGATCACGGGAAATGCGCCCCTTAATTATCTTAACCTCAATAGACTTGCATATTCCCCTTATTAAATCCCGCAGTTTCTGAGCGATATCGGTTTGAAGTACAGGTTTGCGATATTTCGTGGTCCATACAATGTGAAATTTGAGGTTGTATACAGAATAACTCGATTTGCTGTATTTCTCCAAGTCTGAATGCTTAGGGGCATCTTCCTCCCGCAACGCTTTTTCGTCTTTTATCTCGGGGAGACAATAGGAATTAAGCTGCTCTTGATTCCATTGATCCTGATTCTTGAATTCTCCGCCCAGTATCAGTCCGGAAATCCACCTCACCTCAACAACTTGATTTATAACGGTATTGTTTATGTCATCCAAAGTGAATGTAAGCTTTAAAATATCGCCAAGCTTGAAATCATATTTTACACGAGTCCTAAATCTTATGCCGATCGTTGAAATATCTTCGACCTCTATTCTTCCTCCCATGTCTTCTTTGGGCAACTGGATGAAGGTCCCATTGAGATGAACTTCTTTTCTTTGCGACTTTCGGAATTCACAATAAATTTTAAATACGGCTGCGCAGTTTGCGCATTTGTAATCGATTGAATTTGCTTGACTATCAGGACGTTTGCTTAAATCTACAGCAGAAGCATGATTGCATTTCTCGCAAGTTATCCATGCCATGCCTTTTTCACCGACCAATACGGGTTGCATACTTTTCTACGCTCCTTATGTCCCGAAGTATTCTAAGTCAAGAGAACCATTCACCAATTGTGCCAGCGAAAAATAAGGATAGTTTTGAAAATCAAAGCGGAAGAGAAAGCTGCCGCCATTGCGCCAGACACTTACGGCAGTTTGGCTTGTCAATGGACCGTGCCATGCAGGCCTCCAGATCGATAAAATACCCGTACTTTTCACACCACCGGTTTTCCCTGCGGGGGCTTTGCGTTTCAGAAGCTTCGGAGGTTATTTTTCTTCTTCTTTTCATTTGATTTGTCACTTTGAAAGCGCCCAACAAAATCTTTGTTCTGCCGAACACGATATTTGTGGAGTTTATCTACATGATGTGCAAACAATTCTCAACTGATTGTGTTTTTCCTGCCCAAATATTTCCGTTGCGGATTGATTTATACTTTCTTGACAGTAATCCCGTAAGTATTATATCTCACGACATTCTTTAAGGAGGAAGGAAATGATTGTACGAAATCTCAACGACCCTGAAGTTATACAAACGACTTACCGGGCACATGGTGGCGGAATCGCCCGCATGATCCTGACCAGCCAGTTTATGGAAGGCATCGAATTTCTCGCCTATGCCTTTCTTCCCAAGGGGAACACGCTGGAAGCGCATATAGATCCCGTTGAAGAAATATACTTTATTTTACAGGGTGGCGGTTTGATGCGGGTAGGAGATGATGAAAAAGAAGTCAAAGCCGGCGACGCTGTTTGGATTCCCGCAGGCGATCTCCATAGCCTGACCAATAACAAAGCAGAAGATGCCGTGGTTTTGGTCGTTGCGGCTTATCCACGTTAACAATCATTAGAATTAGTGCTTCTCTGAAAAGGAAGCGGGATGGTCAGACAAAAAACCACAATCCATACCTCGAGATGCTGCTATCTACCAGGTGCAGGGAGAGGGAAATTTAGGCCCGTACAACACGTACAACAAAAGGTAGGTTTATATCTAGAACATCAACTTCCAGTGACGGTAATATTGCCATTATTATCCAGAGTATAGGTCTTCGTGCCGTTTGGATGTTTAAAAGTTGCGTTGCACGTAAAGCTCCCGGTTGCCTCAGTATAATTAAAAGCACCGGATAAAGGAGCAATCCCATGATAGCCGGAAGGAAGGCTTGATTTGTTGAAAGCGGCATCAGTAGATGTTTGACTTACCGCAACGACACATGAAGAGTAAAAGCTCCTAGCATCCGAGTTGGTTTGTGTATCATAACTGCGTTCAAGATAAGATTTATACCGGGGAATGGCAATCGCTGCTAGTATTCCGATTATTGCAATAACAATCATGAGTTCTACTAAGGTAAATCCCCTGCTGACTTTATTTGTAATTTTCATTCCCACACCTACCATTCACCTATTGTTGTATAGCGTGACAATTACGCAAATTGCTACCCAGCCATAAAAAAGGAAGTGGAATGATACGTTCTGATTAAATATTTTCTTTTGCATAAATATTTGCTAAATTGAGATAATTTCCGATGATTCAAAAAAAGGGGCGGTTAAGCCCCTTTTTTTATAAGCAATGCATAAGAACTGAAATTTCATTCTCCATCAATTCTTATTAATGTGAGAATGTACCAGTGATCGCACCAGTTGCATCAATAGTACCAGTAATAGCAGTATCAGCAGCTGACGTTACAGAAAGACTAAGGCTACCTTGCGTCCCGTTATTAACCACAACAGCACCACATTGTGTCGATTTTTTATATCCATTACTTTCTAATATGGCTTGAGTAACGGTGGTAGTGGGATCATCTGCAAATGCTGCCTGCGCTGCCGTGTAAGCGTTCTTCAGGTCGCTTTTAACCTGGGCGGCATAACCTTTCTGCTTGTAAGCCGTAAACTGCGGGATGGCGATGGCCGCCAGGATGCCGATGATAGCGATGACGATCATGAGTTCGATCAACGTGAAACCTTTCTGGCCTTTCATCTTGTTCAACTTTCTAATCATAACCTAAATCTCCTTTTCTTTTTTTATTTGATTTTTTATTTCATTCATTTTTTATGATGCTGAAGATATGCCTGTCTTCTTTGATACTGATTGTATTCCGGCACCACCTCCCTGCTTAGTCAAATATTTCATTTTTTGTTATCGAAATGATTTGTTGCATTCTGACTTGGTATAAGGCAATGACCGTACCATTCGAACAAATTCATGATATGTCCAAGAGAATAATTTAATTAATGCTCGTTATTACAATTAGTTATGCTAAACAAAATTTTTATTGTCTCCTTCAAGCCCTTCCGGAATGTTCTCCGAACCAATAACTCCAAACAAAAAGACCGGGGATTTTCACCGGTCTCAGGGAATTTTCCCACCTTTTTCCTGATTATCGTTTTTAAGGTTTAAATATTGCTTTTTCTTGTTTGTTAAGGTTAGTTCATCAATGATGATCGTTATTTAAGATTGACAGGTCGCAAAACATAATATAGGAAGCTCAAATCGTGGATTTGCATTTTAAAATCTCCACATTCTTAATCAGACAACAGTTTTATAAATTGAGGAATAGATATCTGCTGAGGAATAATCAAGAATTGGTGTTCGTGATGAATTGATGCTTTGAAATCAATATATCAAGGAGTTCAGAACAGGTCCTATCAAGGAGGAAATATGGATGCCCTTAATTCCACTAACCTTTCAATTCCACTGATTCAGATCGCCCTGTTGTTGATTATGAGTACCGCGGCGCTTATTTTTGGCCGGATTAGACTGGCCCTCATCTTCAATTACTGTTTCATCCTCTACTGGAGTTACATCCTGAACATGGATGCCATCCGGGAAACCGGCCAGGCAGTCACCAGTAAATTCACCTTCTTATATTTCGGTTTCGGTTTCATCATCGTCATGCTTACGCTGGTAGGGTTCTTTTCTCAGAACGATTAGCTTTTTAAAGCAAACCGAAAAAGCTCTATTCTCTTTGTTTTTTGGGAGTAAAGGCAAGACATTGCGTTCCGGAATGCCGTTGTACCGCTTCAGATGGCACTGACGGGGACATAAACCCCATGGCCCGGCAGCCGTAAGGCCACCGGGGGTTGTAGGTTATGAAAAAATGGTGACAGGAAAAGCAGGAAATCTTTGACGCGACCATTCAGATATTTTCTATACAAGAGGTTCCACATCCAGCTTTCTCGGAAGGAGCTTGTTGGCTGCATTCAGCGAATCTTCCGAGGCGTAGACGGCGATACCTTCTTCTTTCTGCATGGATTTGAAATAATCGGCTGCAGCATCCCGCAGGCTGTCAGCTGATGCATCCAGAATAGCCTCCCGGAATTTACGGCGGTCGTTGTCGGACACCCCGGCCAGTTCCCGAATCATGGCCACCGTTCCCCGTCCGGACGGGTCCATTGGTCGGTCCAGACCGCCAATCGTACCGACAATCGCTTTTTCCATCTCTTCGGCAGACAGTTTCCCACCAGCAACAAACGTCATGGCTTCCTGATAAACATCAAGGGTTTCCACGATACGAGGATCTCGATAGGAGAGGAATGCAAACAAGCCCCCCATGGGATCGAACTGGCACATTCCACCATATGCCCCCCCCTGAACCCGAATATGTTTATAAAGAAAACCGTTGGAAAGATGCCGCGCCAGCACGAGCAAAGCCGGAGAAAGGGGATGTTTGAAGTTCGGAGCCGCCAAGACCCGAGCGACATAGGATACTTGAGCGGGAATTGCAATCCCGGCATAAACTGACTTTTTTCCGGGAACAACTCCGGAGTCCTCTTTGACACAGGTTGTCAGGCAATTGACAAGGCGCTCCAGGTCCTTGGTCAGCATGGCAAGCCCTTTTTCATCTCCTGTCACATTTAGCAGCAGCCGGTCACGGCAGAAGACCAGGGAGCGCAGATAAGCCAACTTTTCTCTAAGTTCCGCTGGTTTTTCCTGAAATTCCGCCAAAATACGATTGACAAAGCGCAGTTGCGTGCGACCGTGCCATTGTTCATCACGCCATGCCGGAAGGGAAAGGCCCGCTCCCGCCGCCATACGGGCAAAAACATGCCCCGAGGGCACAACGGCAGCGTGGAGACCGTTTTTCTTTTCTGCGAGCAGATCACGCATCCTTGCTTCATGGCTGAGATCTCCGGCCGTCAGGATATCGGTCATAATACCTACAGCATCCGATACATTGCGGTTCAGTGCGGAAACTCCGAAAATCATCCGCTGCCAGTTGCCCTGACCATCGGCTGTCATTCCGGCACTCAGAGAACATCCGATCCCTCCCGTCTTCAAGGTGATCCTTTTGGCCATTTCTTCATACGAAAGACCAGCCGCCCCCATATTGTTAGTCATCTTGCCAAGCAGAGGCAAATAAGGCTGAAGTTCCTCGGGAACGGAGGAGACATCAAAGGCCAGCTCGGCATAGGCAATCCCGTTGGTAAACAGATCGTGAAGCAATGCTGGAACGCCTCCGATAAAAAGCTTTTCCGTAGGAACGGTCTCAATGTCCCTCGTCAGATCGGCAACCTTAAGCTTAGGCAGAGAAGCCGCCGCCTCCGGGCTGTCCGGTTCGCTTTGGAATTGCCGTAAGTTTTGCACATTATTCCGAATCTCTTCCAGGGTCTTGTCACTGAAAAGGGCTTTCATATCAGCCATCTTTTGCCGAAACTCGGCTTCCTCCTTGTCGGCAAGTGTCCGGCTGGGCTGCAGAACAGAAAGCACTCGATGAGGATTGTCGAGCAACCATGTCTGAGCCAACCCTTCAAAGAGGTGGGGATTTTTCTCCCATTTTCTGCGGATGTTTTCGATGATTCGGGGAAAGTTCAGCCCGGAAAGCGGATCGCCGTCATAAAGCCAGGTGTGATAAACCCGCCCCATCAGGACGATCCCGTAAGGATAGGAACTACGGACAATTTCCTTACCCTGAAATTCGATCTGGTGCAGAACGCCTTCAATCAGTTCCCGGTCAAATCCGGATTTGATGGTTTCCTTAAGAGTATCAAAAATGCAGGTCTCTACGGCACCTGACTTCTCAGGATCGCTTCCCCGCAGACCTACGGCAAACAGGAGCTGACGCAGATCCCTTTCAATACCGGTGACGGGAGAAAGATCTTCGCCTAAGCCGGAATCAATGAGCGCCTTACGAAGAGGCGCAGCGGCACTGCCGATCAAAATTCCGGAAAGGACCTCCAGAAGGATTGCTGTTTCGTCGTCGGTATTTTCCGTCAGCATCCAGGCCATGTTGATTGCGGTCTTACCGGACAGGGATTCTTCCTTCCCTACAGGGTACTCGTCATGCACGTACGCCGGGGCCGTCCAGCGGGGTTGAACTGCGACCTCCGAATCCACCGAAGTCTTCTCAAAACCGGCCAGCATTTCTTCCAGAAAGGCCAGATGTTCTGCAGTGGGGATATCTCCATAAAGAAAGATTCTGGCGTTGGATGGAGAATAATACAGACGGTGAAAGGCCTGGAATTGTTCATAGGTCAGAGACGGAATTTCTTCGGGATTTCCCCCGGAATCAAAGGCATATGTCGTATCCGGATAGAGCGATTCCTGAATGGCCTTATACATTAACGTTTCCGGCGAGGAATAAGCCCCCTTCATCTCATTGTAAACAATACCGGAAATAGTGAGTTCACTGGAGGTATCATCAGGATCGACAAATTCCAGGTGATGGCCTTCCTGAAGAAAGGTTTCCTTCAGCAGGCGGGGATGCAGGACCAGATCAGTATAGACACGGGCAAGATTGAAAAAATCGGTTTTGACTTGACTGGCCACTGGGTAGATGGTTTTGTCCGGGTAGGTAAAGGCATTGATGAATGTCTGCAGGGTTCCCCGAACCAACTCGTTGAAGGCATCCTTGAGCGGATATTTTTCCGAACCTGCCAGAACGGAATGTTCCAGGATATGCGGCACGCCGGTGGAATCTTTAGGGGGTGTGCGGAAACCGATAGAGAAGAGATTTTCCTTGTCGGTACTGTGAAGATGAAGCAATTTCGCTCCGGTTTTTTCATGTTCAATCTCATACGCCGTCACCCGGAGATCGACAATCTGCTCAACCCGCAATACCCGAAAACCAAAAAGCATGTCCCCGACATTCAATGTCTGTTCCGGACATTTTCCCGTTTCTTCCATAATCCGCATATCCCCTTTACTCTGTATTTTCTACGAGTTCTCCGTTAATTCTTTTTGAATCGACCGTCAAGAAAAAAGCGGGAAAATTTCATTTCCTATCAGCAAATAGGCCCTAGAGATCAGCCGATTAAGGATGGAGGAAGCAACGGTTTTATCGCCGCTTGCTAAATGTCATTTGGAGAGAACGGAATTGAGCAATCAAGTCATAAAATAAAATCCCAGCTGTTGCCTGGTCCATTGGTCCATATTTATGAATTCACCTCCTACGATCTGCCCCGAAACCCACTTCACTTCAATAAGCTGATTAAGGATTGTCTTGTTTCTATTGTTTAAGGTAAAGGTCAGTTTTAAGATATAGCCCGGTTTGAAATCAAAATTAACCCGGGTTTTAAATTTCAATCCGATCCTCGAGATATCTATTATTTCAATTCTTCCGGCCTGTTCTTTCAAAGGCTTTTGCTGGATGAATGTCCCGTTAAGACCGACTTCTTTCCTGTAGAATTTTCTAAATTCACACGTTACCTCAAATTCAGTCCCACATTTTAAACACTTATAATTCATTATATTGACACCGGCGCCATGATTACTCAAGTCGACAATTGAAGTATGCTTGCAGCTATCGCATGTTATCCATGCCTGGCCTTTTTCATCTACGGAAACATTTTGCATTCCTTAAATGTGCTCCTTACTCGAAAAGAATAAAACGGGATATTAAGGAGGAAAGCAAAATATGCACCGCATTTCCCTGCTCCGCTATTCTACGACCACTTGGTAGAAATGGGGCGTTGGAAAGCCCTGTAAAAGGGCTTTTACACGGTCGCCAGCCTCGTCATGTTCAGGACTGCCATGCATCGCCCTGAAATTATCCTCATTTTCAAATTCCAAAATCGCTGCATAGTTGCCACCTCCGATAGGTTTCAAAAGTCTTCTCCCGACAAAACCTCTAAATCGAGCGAACTCTTGGTTTGACCAGGTGAACCACTCCTCGAATTCAGTTTCCTTGCCGGCTTTTATCGGTGGAAAATTGATCAAGACGACAAACATGATTTCACCTCCGGGATGTCAATTTTGATTGATCGATTATAGTATTATCTTAGTTCCCATTCTCAGAATAATTCTCTACTGCAATAATATAACTTATTTTTTCTTACTCCTGCCAGAAATATCTCACAAATCCCGGAAACCGCATTGACAATAGAACATATGTTCTATATAGAAAGATTATGGATGACTTTATTTTCAGCCTTTCTTCCTGGCCAAGGGCCATTGTACATATCGACGGGGATGCCTTTTTTACATCCTGCGAAGAAGTAATTCACCCGGAATTGAGGGGGAAACCCATCATAACGGGAGGAGAGCGCGGAATCGTGGCCTGTGCCAGTTATCCCGCCAAAGAAAGGGGAATCACCAGAGGCGTTTCTCTTCGCCAGGCAAAAATTATCTGTCCCGATCTTATCATTCTGCCTTCAGACTACGAGACTTACAGCCTGTTTTCCCGACGGATGTTCAACATCATGAGGCGTTTCACCCCGGATGTGGAAGAGTATTCCATCGATGAAGCCTTCGCCGATATTACGGGACTGCGCCGGGTTTTACGTTCATCCTATGCCGGAATCGCAGAACAGATGAAAAGAGCCATCGAAAGAGAACTGGGACTCGGGGTTTCCGTAGGCGTCAGCCTGACCAAGGTACTGGCCAAAGTTGGTTCCAAACATCAGAAACCCCGTGGTTTAACCGTCATTGCCGGTCGCTCCATCGCTCGGTATCTCGAGAATCTTCCCGTGGGGAAGATATGGGGAATAGGTCCTGCCACAACCAGTTATCTAACAAAGATGGGCATTAGAACCGCCCTGGATTTTGCCCGGATGCCGGAAGGAACTATTCGGAAACGACTGACCAAACCCGGCTTCGAAATCTGGAAGGAATTGCGGGGAAAATCAGTCTATCCTGTAATCTCCCAGGAAAAAAGCGTCTACGCATCCATAAGCAAGATGAAGACATTTGCCCCACCGACTTCGGATCGAGATTATCTCTTTGCACACCTTTTGAGGAATCTGGAATCGGCCTGCATAAAAGCCAGACGTTACGGTCTGGCACCGAAAAAAATCATTTCTCTTTTAAGGACCCAGCGATTTCGCGATGTGAGTCTTGAGGCAACTCTTATTCGTCCCTCGGCCCTTCCCCTGGAGCTATCCGGCCTGCTGCGGGAACTTTTTGATGCCCTCCATCAGAAGAATGAACTCTACCGGGCAACAGGAGTTGTCCTGCTTGAACTGACGTTGGACACCAATATTCAGTATTCACTTTTTGAAAGTCCGATGAAAGCGGAAAAGACTCGGGAGTTATATGAAGCCATGGACACCCTGAGTGCAAGGTATGGCAAACATGCACTGCATCTGGGTGCTTCTCATCCCTTGGAACAATTGGGCAAGGGGAAGCGCGGCGCCCCTACCGTGCGGGAAGCGACTCGTCTATACGGCGAGACCGGACGTCGCCATCTCGGCCTGCCTATTCTTCATGTTAAGTAGAATTGTTTAACCTTGACACACAAAATCCCGCCTCATATACTCGCCCCACAAAAAGCAATATCTCAATTATAAATTCAATTCGATATGAGCGAGGGCGGACAATTCGACAAGAGAGGCTAATCGCCGCTGTCGGTCTCCAATGTCAGCCCGCACGTCAGGCTAGGTTGGAATTAGCTTTATTTGAAAGAACGGAGGAAGGCCATGTCGCGAGTCAGGATAGACTTACCGGATAAATTCGATTTCTCAACAGATCTGCGCCTGC
>MVQR01000066.1 GCA_002067815.1 Syntrophus sp. PtaB.Bin001
AAAGAGCCATCCCCGTCCCTTGACGCCCAGAATCGGTTCATCCCAGGGCGAATATTCGGCGAAACGGTCCGGTGAATGATCCACGGCCACGATAATCCAGGGCTGCAGGATGCCCTCGGCTGAAAGTCGATCCATGGCGATATTGGCGCACCACGTCGGGGAGGTGGCGGAAGCCGGATGGTCAAAGACATTCTGTCCATCAAGCATGTAGAGGACAGGAAACCGCTCTTCGGACGAATCGTAACCATCCGGCGTATAAATGCGGAGGATTCTTTCAGACCCTTCTGGATGAGAATAAAAGCCGGGCAGGATACAAATGGTGCTCATCGTTTCTCTCCAAACTCACTGCTGCAAAACAGGGGATTAAGCATTTTTCTTCTTACCATAACCATTATCCAAAGCCCACTTTCTTAATATGCCAGCTTTTATCTGTGATAGATTTGGTAATCTATCGGTGTTGCCTGCAATGCCCCAGTCATTATAAAAGTACCGGTAACATGACCATGAGTCTTAAAGTTTAATCATCAAGCTATACGATTTAATAAAGAAATAAGGGATTACGATGAAATCGCAAGCCAGAAAAATGAAGCGGATGGAAGCAAGGCGGCAGGAGCTGCTCCGGGAAATAGAAAACAGGGCAAGAATATGGAATGCGGCCATGGCGGGGGATGCTCAGGCGCGCACGTTCTTGTCGAAACAGTATTGGGGAATGCAGCCTGAGATGGAATCCCCCGGCCAGGACATGGCGACGTTGTGGAACGGTTGAATTTCCGGGTTCCTCATCTTGGCCATAATGTCGCTCGGCTTCTTGATGCCGTTTGCCTTCATGGCATGTCGAAAAAACAGATTTTCTTCCAACACGCCAATCGGATGACAATTATCTTTTAGTATCTTCCTGCTGCCGCAGCCAGGCCAGTTCTTTCCCCAGCATCTGGGGGTCTTTGCAAACATGGAAAATCCATCTGCCAAGCTCTCCCCAGTTGTTCACCGCCGAGACCCAGCGTTTTGCAGCCTGATGTTTGGCTCGATCCTGATCGTCCTCCTGCCCTTTAATTTCAAGGATCAAGGTCACCCCGGAATGCAGTCGGACGAGGAAATCGGGAAGATAGGCATGGCTGACATTGAAGTATTCGTAAGAAATGGAAAATTCCAGGTGATCGTTTTTCGCATAGATCAACCCGGCCTGCTCCAGGCGAAAGGCGGCCGACTGTTCCCATGTCCGGGTATCGGCGACGACCGAATTGATGTGACTTCTCATTGTGGCAAAACATGGGCGCGTCGTCTTGAAATTTACCTCCGCCGTTGAGCCGATTTTCTTGAAACGATTCAAAATGGGCATCAGGGGCGGTTCCCCCTGCTCATCGTCCGGTTCGATTGCCTTCAACAAACGTTCCACCGTACGCTGCACATAAGTTTCCAGTCCCAGCTCGCAGGGATTTTCGCCACGGAATTCGACTTTTTTGGCGACATATTCTTCAACGAGGCGATAAACCTGGGGAAAGAGCTGATGGCGGGATTGCAGACGCAGCCTGGGGTTGCCGTTGCCGGCGGTCAATGCCCAGACAATCTGGCGGGCGATCTCGAATTGGATTGTCTGCAGATGCACGCTCCGGTAGTAGGCTTCCCTGTCCTGTTCCTTGAAATCAAAGAGTCCTCCGCTGCCGGGGGAGCCGGTCTTGTAGCCGACCTGCGGCTGGACGAAGACGGCCGTCGGGGTGGAATCCGGTTCCAGGCGCAGAGTCTCTATCTTGTCGATATCGGCTTTGATGAGATTGTGTTTCAAGGCGAAGGCAAACCCCTCCACCACGGGGAAACGAAGCTCGAAAAGACTTCTTTCTTCCAAGGCGCGGACGTGATTTTTGGGCTTGTCCTCCGGTGTCGGCTTTTCTTTTTTTCTGCCCTTGAAGGGGATGACGGAAAAAGGGATGCCGTAAACATCCACGTATTCTTCCGTGAGGCGGCCGGTCTTGGGGTCCACTGTATAGTCCATCCGCCGCAGGCCCCGGCCGACGACTTGTTCGCACAGCAGCTGACTGGTGAAAGCCCGAAGTCCCAAGATATGGGTGACATTGTTCGCGTCCCAGCCTTCCGTCAACATCTGTACGGAAATTACACACCGCACCTGCTCGCCGGGCTTTCCCGGCTTGCCCACGGTGGACACGATCTCCCGGAGGGATTCGGCTGTTTCCCGCCGGCTGGCATTGGGATCTTCGCTTTCTGCCTCGGCCAGGAGCTTGGAATCAATGCGCAATGTCGGGGTGAAGCCTTCCCGGTTGGAAAAGAGTTCAGGGAATATTTTCCCTGCCCCATAGGCCGTCTTTTTCCTCGGTTTCTTCTTCCCGGAACGGCCGGACGGTTCATTACCGTCATCCGTTGCCTCTACCACTTCAACGGTTTCTTCGCCGGAGATGTTTCGGAAGAAAACCTCGGCAATGTCCGTATTGTCGCAGACGACGATCATTACCGGCGGCGCCTTTTCCTGTCCGGGTGTGGCGTTTTGAAGGTACTCGAAACGCTCTTTCCATTGGCTGGCAAGGGTGATGAGGGCGTCTTCCGCCTCCCGCCATACGATGTCGGGTTTTGGCTTGCCGCCGGGGAGTCTTTCGCCCGGTTGCAGTTTTTCGCCGATATGCTTCCAGAGGGCGAAATACTTCGGTTCCGGACGTCCCGTCGTGTCGCTTACGGGCAGCCGGGGAATCTTGACGATGCCCGATTCGATGGCGTCGACCAAGCCGAAATCGCTGACCAGCCAGGGAAAGGGCGAGCCTTCGATGTAGCCGCTTCCCTGGAGATAGAAGGGGGTGGCCGACAGATCGACGCAGAACCTTATGCCGCAGGCCGCGTGAATCCGATCCAGTCCCGAGATCCAGACCGTCGCCTCTTCCCGCTCCGCCTTGTCGATTGCCGTCAGTTTTTCCTTTTCGCCCACCGGGGCGGGCCGATAGGCATGGTGGGCCTCGTCATTGAAAACCATGATGGGCGCCCTTTCGTAGAGGTCTTGAAGGACCCGGCGGGCGAATGCATCCGGGCTTTCCTCTCCCTTGTCCACTACAATATAGCTCCGGCCGCCTTCCTGATGAGGCGATTCTGGGGCGAAACGGTGCCAGTTGGTGACCAGGACCTTGCCGGAATTGATGAGCGAACGGAGTTGCGAGGGGACGAGATCGAATTCGTCGTAATAGCTCCCTTCGGGGTTGTCGGGGCGCAGCACCTGGAGGCGTTCCTTGATCGTCAGATTAGGACAGACAACGAGGGCCGCAGCGGGAAATCGCTCGTCGCCGGGGACGCGCCCCCGATTGGCGAAGGCCCAGGCTATCAACATAGCCATGACCACCGTCTTGCCGCTTCCCGTGGCCATCTTGCAGCCGTATCGGAGCAGCGGGGCCAAGCCGGCTTCGTTGGGTTGATCGATCAGGGTCGGAAATACCGTCAGCCGTCCCTGCCTGTTGAATGAAGGCCTTTCGCCTCTACAGAGACTTTGGTAATCTTCCCGACTGAGATTTAATTTTAGGTTCTTTCGCGGCGCTTTTCCTGATGCCAACATTTCCGTGAGATAAATGACCGTTTCAACGGCCTCGATCTGACAGAAGAAGAGTCGCCGGGGCCGGTCGCTCCGTCGCCAGTGGGTCAGCAGTTGCCTTGTGACCGGGGTTGCCCCTGCGTAATTCATCGAGCGCCAGCGCTTTACGTCTTCCCTCAGGAGGTTGACCAGTGGCAGGTCATCCCGTTCCTCTTCCGCCATGAAGGCAAACTCTTTCTGTGCTGATCCTGTTCGTTCCGTCTTGTACCAGTAGCTGGCCGGGCGTCTCCCCGGCATGCGTGAGGCAGCGCCGGTCTCGGTGTCATAAACCCAATGGGCGGAGGGTTCATCGAAGGGGTTGCACAGGATGGGCTCATCGACTGGCTGGATGGGGATGTTGGTTTGCTCAGGCGCTTTCATAAGTCCCTCCAGGATTCAGGCGATGGACTGCCATGACCTCATTGCCCCGTGGATCGATCACCTTGACTGCCACTCGAGAGTGCATGCCTTTGGGAAACGGCAGAGAAACCGTTCCGGTAAGGGCGGCAAATCGGCCTTCATCAAGGACTCCCTTGAGGGCGCGGCCGATTTTCCCCCAGGCGGACTTGTCGGGGAAAAAGGCCTGGGTAATGCAGAAGGTCCGGCCGTCATAGTCGGTGTCCAGGAACCAGGCTGCGACCTTGTCGGCCCGAGAAGGCAGGATCGTGTTGTTGATTGGGTCGTAGATGTCTACACCCTCCATTTCGATAACGAACTCTCCGTCCTCTGCGGGGATCAGCCGAGTCCGGGGGCTTCCGAAGACCGTGAAGAGCTGGCTTCCCGGCGTCTCTTTCAGCAGATTTCCCATGTTGACGTCCGGGCTGATGTGGGCCAGATGACAGCGGATGTTGGGGTTGGGATCTTCCTGGATGATGGCCTGGGCGGCGGCATCGAAGGAAAAACCGGCAAAAACCAGGTCCTGAAAACCCCGGCGGGCGGCGACGGGCAGGGCCTGTTCCACTTGCCAGGCCGTGACGGGTCCGAACTGCGGGCCGAAGGAAACGGCCACCAGGTGGGTTTCTCCGTCCTCCGTCCGCCACTCCCCTTCGGCATGGATAAACTCGAAGGAGCAGGCATCCAGGCGGGTAAAGGCAAGCATCTTGTTGTTGGGGAAACGGATTCCGTCGGCTTGAAGAAGACGGCGCATCTTGTCCAGATGGGCCTCGGCATTGACCGCCTCTCCGTAGCCGCCTACGTCTCCGAAGGTGTCCAACTCCTCCTCGGGGTTGCCGCCGATGGGGCTCGGTTCCATAAGGGATTCCTCAGCGGGCATAACCGCTTCCATTGAGAAAGGTCCGGAAACCCTGGCAATGTTGCGGATTACCTCGGGCTGATCGACCAGTTCCTCCTGCTCGGCGTGAGCGGCGATGCAGGCGTTGACCTCGTCCATCTTGGCACGCCAGGCCAGGCGATAGGCCGTCAGGGCATTCTGCAGATCTTTCGGCCAATCGGGGTCCGTATCGAAGGGAACTTCCCAGGCCTTCCATTCCTTTTTGGGAAGATTCCACCGCCGCCGGTCCGCGTCGGTAACGGCCTTTCTGCCCTCCGTCCGTTCCTTGGCAGCCAGTTTTGCCTGTAACTTCTCCCGGACAGCGGGCGAGACTGCGGCCAGCGCAGCGTTCAGGCCGGCAAGCCTTTCATCGAGGACAGGTTGATGGCGGGCAAAGATGCCGTCCAGGGCGGTGTTCTGGGCAATGCTCTTGAGGGTGATGTGAGGGACGGTCTTGTAGATAAAACCCCTCTGAGGATTGGCCGCCGGTAACGTTTCCTGTTTCTCGATCAATTCTGCGCAGTTTTCCGTCGGCGCGGCGGGATGCGTGGAAAAATCCTCCCGTACCCTGTAAAAGGGAAAGGTAGCCGTCAGAAGACGCTGCCGGGCCAAGGCCAGGGCAACGCGGCTCGTGTCGATGGTGATCCACCGCCGACCCCACTGCTCCGCCACATAGGCCGTCGTCCCGCTCCCGCAGGTCGGATCGAGAACCAGATCGCCAGGATCGGTGGTCATGAGGAGGCAACGCTCGATTATTTTTGTAGCTGTCTGAACCGCATAGATTTTGGGATCGCTCCTACTCTGAATTCCACCAATGTCCTGCCAAACATTACCTATATGGCCAACAGAAAAGTCCTCTAAATATCTTAAATAACCGAGAGTATTGGTAGTCTTAACAATTCGATCCGCTCTAACTAGACGTAACATGCCTTCATTTGTCGTTTTCCAATGACAATTATTTGCGATTGGCATTTCTTCTTCATGAAATTTAAATGGCTTCGACAAGTTTTCAACATATCCTTGTGATACAAGTGTATCTACACGAAATACTTTTCCAGGTACCTCTGTCTGCGACAGAGGAAGTCTATGACCATTTTCTTGTTCAACGCTGTTGTATTTTGAATCACTTTCATCTGATGAGAGCTTTAGGCGGAAAAGAGAACTGTATTTTATTCGCTCAATATCTTTTGCATACCACAATAAAAAATCACATACGTTATCAATGTATGAGCCACTAAATCCACCCGTTTTCGAGAATGTAATAAGGGATACAAAGTTTTTTGGACCAAACACCTCATCCATCAAACACCTTACCCGATGCAGATTCTCATCAGAAATCTGGATAAAGATGCTTCCCGAATCCGCCAGAAGTTCCTTGCAGAGGATTAAACGGTCGCGGAGGTAGGCGAGGTAGGAGTGGACGCCCAAGGTCCAGGTGTCCCGGTAGGCCTTGACCATTTCCGGTTCGCGGGTGAGGTCGCTTTCCCTGTCCTTCACGTCCCTTTTCCCGATCTCGGGCTGGAAATTGGAGGCGAACTTGATGCCGTAGGGCGGGTCCATGTAGATTGTCTGGACCTTGCCGGCCAGGTCTTCACGGCGGGCGAGGCTCGCCATGACCGAGAGGGAATCGCCCAGGATCATCCGGTTCGCCCAGTCCACATCGTGGCGGTAGAACTGGACGGCCTTCGAATATTCCATCTGGGGATCGGCGAAAAGGTCCCGCTGGACATCCTGTCGGGCGATGACCTTGAGGATTGCCTGAGTGCTGATCCGTTCATGGATGTGCAGGGCCACGGGATCGACTTCGAAGCCTTTCTTTTCCCGCTTCCCCGTCCATTCGAGCCAGGGTTCGCGGTTCCGCAAGGCCGCAGCCAGCAGATCGATTTCGTCGGAATTCAAGGGGCGTCGGCGGGACTGCTCCAACAGTTCGGGAAGTCTGTCCGACTCGCCCGTGGCGTCGAAACGCAGGACCGGTGGCAGGTGGGGATCGTAAGAATATTGAATTTTCGGTTTTTCCTGGACGCGTCCCTGGGCGGCGAGTCCCGCCGGAGGGATGTTCTTCCGCTTTGCCTCTTCATGGCGATAATCCAGGACTGCGGTTTCTAAGATAGGCGATTTAGTCGATTTCTTCCTTGCCATCAGTTGCCTCCATCGATGAACAGGGTGAGAGATGCACATGAAAAATGGATGGGATGCCAGGGGATTTAACGGGCAAGACCGTATCAGAAGTGCGCGGCAGATTCAACGCAAATCTATGTCATATATAGCCGGTGTCCTAATTTAAAACATTCGGACGGAGAATTTTTTACATGTGCCTTCGCCCAATATTTTCTGTTATCATTAAGTGAACTACTCCGGCAGGAGGCAGCATGGATATCCTGGCACAGGAACCTTTCATTCGCGTCGGGTCCTTTGTTCTCATCTTTGCCGCAATGGCCTTTGCGGAAAGGCGCAGCCCCCGGCGCAACCTGTCCGTGTCGAAAAAGAGCCGATGGTTTGCCAACCTTGCCATCACCCTTATAAATGCCCTTATTCTCCGAGTCTTGATGCCCGTGGTTCCGGTCGGGATGGCGCTGATCTGTTCGGAGAGAGGCTGGGGGCTTCTGAATGCCTATCCCGTTCCTTCCTGGGCGTCGCTGGTTTTAGGAGTCATTTTTCTTGATTTTGTGATCTATCTTCAGCATGTGTTGTTTCACAACATTCCCCTTTTCTGGTACATACACCGGATGCACCATACGGATCTGGATGTGGACGTGACCACGGGATTCCGCTTTCATCCCCTGGAAATCCTGCTGTCGCTGGGAATCAAGCTCGTGGCCGTGGCCGCCTTCGGTCCCCCGGCGGCGGCCGTTCTTCTCTTCGAAGTGCTGCTCAACGGGACGTCCATGTTCAATCACGGCAATCTCCTTCTGCCGGAGAAGTTGGACAGGCTGCTCCGGTTGCTGGTCGTGACGCCGGACATGCACCGGGTTCATCATTCCGTCATTATCCGCGAAAGAAACAGCAATTACGGTTTCAACCTGTCCTGGTGGGACCGGCTTTTGCGGACTTACCAGTCGCAGCCGGCGAAAGGTCACGAAGGAATGACTATCGGGCTCGCCCGTTTCCGCAAGCCGGAAGAATTGACCCTGGGGAAGCTCCTGAAAATGCCCTTCAACGGGAGATACTGAAAAAATAATGCGGGAGAAAAAATGGATAAGCGGAAGATTCTTCTCTTTGTGAAATATCCCGAGCCAGGGAAAGTCAAAACGAGACTGGAACCTCTTCTGGACTCGAATTGCGCAGCCAGGCTCTATGGATGTTTTGTGCTGGACCTGCTGGAAACCCTGATCGGAACGGGTTATGCGCTGCGCATTGTCTATGATGCTCCCGGAAAGAGGGAAGAAATCGCCCGCCTGTTCGGAGAACATTATGATTACCGGCCCCAGGAAGGAGCCGATCTGGGGGAGCGCATGAAAAAAGCGTTTCTGAGCTCTTTTGCCGAGGGGGTAACCTCGGTCGTTCTGCTGGGAAGTGATCTGCCGGATCTGCCCGGCGCTGTCTTGAAAGAGGCTTTTTCCGCCCTTGAGGAGTTCGACGGTGTGCTGGGGCCGTCCGTTGATGGCGGCTATTACCTTGTCGGCTTCCGCCGGGAAGGCTTCTGCCCCTCTGTTTTTGACGGCATTCCCTGGAGTACGGAAAACGTTTTTCCCGAGACGATGAGCCGTTTCCATAAGGCCCGGCGGACCGTTTCCCTTCTGCCCCCGGGTAGGGACCTGGATACTCCGGAGGATCTGTGGGATTTCCGGCAGCGCAACCTTGATACCCCCTTTGCCCGTTCCCGGACAATGACACTTCTGAACCGGTTAGTCGATTTTGACAAAATCGATGATTGATTCCTGATTTCCTGATCTTTATTTGTCAACCTGATTGAAAAACCGGGTTGACAAATAAAGCCCCGTCATCTATACAGCTTCCGTTTTAATTCCGTTTAGTCCCTCAGGGGAAGGTAGTAAAACCATTTAAGGCAAAATCTTTTAAAAAATCATAACGGAAAAAGAATAGAAAGAGAGCAGGGAAATGAACGAAATTGAAGAAAAGAACAGGAAGCTGGTTGCCGACGGCCTGAAATCCATCTGGTTTCCCTTTACCCAGATGCAGGAGTTTACCCCGGAAGAGGTGCTGGTCATTGCCGACGGAAAAGGCGCTCTTTTACGGGATATGGAAGGCAGGGAGTACATCGATGGTGTTTCCTCCCTCTGGACCAATGTTCACGGCCATCGCAAGGAACAGATTGACAGGGCCATCAAGGAACAACTGGATAGGGTCGCCCATTCGACTCTGCTCGGCCTGGCCCACGAGCCTGCCATCGAATGTGCGAAGAAGCTGCTGGAGATCGTTCCCAAGGGATTAACCCGGGTGTTTTATTCGGAAAGCGGCTCCACCGCAGTGGAAATTGCCCTGAAAATGGCCTTTCAGTATCAGAAGCAGGCCCCGGGGGGAGACCCCCGCAAGACACGATTTATCTCCTTTACCAACGCCTACCACGGAGACACCTTGGGGGCGGTCAGCGTGGGCGGCATCGACCTGTTCCATGCCACCTACCAGGAACTGCTTTTCCCGACAATCAAGGCCGAGTCGCCTTACTGTTACCGGTGCGCCTTTGGCGCCTCTTCTCCCGGCTGCCGACACGACTGCCTCAGGCAATTGGAAAACCTGCTGGCGACACATGCCCATGAGCTGGCGGCCTTGATCATCGAGCCTCTGGTTCAGGGCGCGGCGGGAATTCTCGTGCAGCCGCCCGGTTAT
>MVQR01000067.1 GCA_002067815.1 Syntrophus sp. PtaB.Bin001
GACGGAACAAAGCTATCTGCCCAACTCCGCCGTCCTTGTCACGCGCTTTACCGACACGCAGGGAGGGGTGATTGAGATCACCGACTTTGCCCCCCGTTTCCGTCAGCACGGGCGAATGTTCACCCCCATGATGCTGATCAGGCAAATCCGGCGTCTGCAGGGGACCCCGTTCATCCGGCTCTGTGTCCGCCCGACCTATGATTATGGCCGGGAAGCTTGTGAGATCACATACGGCAGCAACCATATCCGTTATGTGTCGCCCGACTGGGTGCTGCGTCTTACCACGGAAGCCTCCATTACCGCAATTCTTCAGGAACTCCCCTTTTTCCTGGAAGACAAGGTTACGCTTATCTTCAGCATGGATGAAACCATATCGGAAGCCATTCCGGAGCTGGCGCGCAGATTTCTGGATGAAACCCTGGCCTATTGGCATGATTGGGTGCACGATCTGGGCATTCCCTTCGAGTGGCAGGATGAGGTCATTCGCGCCGCCGTTACGCTGAAACTCAACGCCTTCGATGATACCGGGGCCATCATTGCGGCCATGACCACGTCCATTCCTGAGGCCCCGAACTCCGGGCGGAACTGGGATTACCGGTACTGCTGGCTTCGCGATGCCTATTTTGTGGTCAACGCCTTGAACCGTCTCGGCGCGACCCGCACGATGGAGCGCTATCTCAGGTATCTGATCAACGTTGTTGCCGGATCACCCGGCGGGCGAATCCAGCCCGTCTACGGCGTCGATGGGCGGAAGTATCTGGAGGAGCGAAAGGTTGAGACGCTCGCGGGCTATCGAGGAATGGGGCCGGTGCGGGTGGGAAACCAGGCGTATGAACAGATCCAGCATGACGTATACGGTTCTGTTGTCCTGGCGGTGACTCATGTTTTCTTCGATCAGCGGCTTATCCGCCGGGGGGATGCGGCGCTCTTCCATCGACTTGAACTGTTGGGAGAAACCGCGATTCGAGTCCACGACCAGCCAGATGCGGGGCTGTGGGAATTGCGAGGGACCAAGCGGATTCACACTTTCTCCGCTATCATGTGTTGGGCCGCTTGCGATCGTTTGTCAAAGATTGCCGCCCGTCTTGGTCTGTCGGAGCGCGCCGTCTACTGGAAGGCACAGGCGGATCTGATTCACGCCAAGATCTGCGCCCGAGCCTGGAATGACCGGAAAAAGGCGTTTGTCTCGGTGTTCGAGGGGTGTGCGCTGGATGCCAGTCTGCTGTTGATGCACGATGTGGGCTTTCTTGCCGCGGACGATCCTCGTTTTGCCGCAACGGTTGCGGCGATCGAGCGGGAATTGCGCCAGGGGGACTTTATTTTTCGTTACGTCGAAGAGGACGACTTCGGCACTCCCCAAAATGCCTTCATCGTCTGTACCTACTGGTATATCTATGCGCTCGCGGCGCTGGGACGCAATGACGAAGCAAGGCTGCTGTTTGAAAACCTGCTGGCACGTCATAACCGCCACGGCCTCATAGCCGAGCATCTCGACATCCGCACCGGGGAACAGTGGGGCAACTTTGTACAGACCTACAGTATGGTAGGCCTGATAAATGCCGCCATCCGTCTCAGTAAACGCTGGGATTCCGCATTTTAAGGAGGTGCAATGAGATGAGATCTTTCCGCACCCTTCGCCTGTCGCTGCGCTTTATCATCCCCCTTTTCATTGCGCTGACGATACTGGCTTATGCGGTGGTGCCGCTGGTGGGCAAACTTACCCTGCGGTGGTTCGTTCGGGATATGGATATCCGTTCTCAACTCATTGCCAATACTCTGCACGATCCTTTTGTGGACCTTCTCCGGCAGGGCAACAAAGCCAAGATCAATGCGCTCCTTCTCAACGTTATCCGGGACGAGCGATTGCTGGCCCTCGGCTTCTGCAACGAAGACGGCAAGTTGCTTTACTCAACGCCGAATTTTCCCGAATCACTCACCTGTTCTTCGGTTGCCCTGCGGGACAAAGAGACCGGTCCGGTTTTCCGGCTCCCGAAGGGGTCGGTTCATGTCGCCCTTTACCCCATGGATCAGGATCGGTTGCAACAAGGTTCGCTGATTCTCGTTCACGACATGAGCTTTGTCGAACGCCGCAGTGCCGATACCCGCAAATACATAGTTATGCTCTTCGTTCTTATCGGTGTTGTCATCTCCGTGATCACAGTATTCGTAGCCTACCTGAGCTGGCGAGGCTGGATGGACGGCGTGCGCGCCATACTGCGGGGCGAGGGAATATTGCAGCCGTTTAAGAAGCCGGCGGTGGCGTCGGAATTTCAGCCTCTTGTAGGAGATCTGCGGATATTGCTGCGGACGTTTGATGCGGAACGCCGATTCGCAGACGATGCGACCATCACCTGGAGTCCCGATTCCCTGCGCAAACTGCTGCACAAACAGCTTGCGGGAGAAAGGATCATCGTGGTTTCAAACCGTGAACCTTATATTCATATCAGGGGCGAGGGGGAAATTGAGGTCAATCGTCCGGCCAGCGGCCTGGTCACCGCCGTCGAACCGGTTATGCGCGCCTGTTCCGGCACCTGGATTGCCCACGGCAGCGGCACGGCCGATCGGGAGACCGTGGACCGTCATGACCGGGTTCAGGTGCCGCCCGAACATCCGGAATACACTCTGAGGCGCATCTGGCTTACCAGGGAGGAGGAAAACGGATATTACTATGGATTTGCCAATGAGGGAATCTGGCCTCTCTGCCACACGGCGCACGTCCGTCCAATTTTCCGCTCCAGTGATTGGCAGCAATACATCGCCGTTAACCAGCGGTTTGCCGATGCGGTGGCTGAGGAAGCCGTCAGCGACGACCCGGTGGTGCTCGTCCAGGACTATCATTTCGCCTTGCTGCCGAAAATGATCCGCCAAAAGCTTCCCAGGGCGACCATTATCACCTTCTGGCATATTCCCTGGCCGAATCCTGAATCCTTCGGCATCTGTCCCTGGCATGAAGAGTTGCTGCAGGGGATGCTCGGCAGCACCATTCTCGGTTTCCATACGCCTTTCCATTGCAAGAATTTTCTGGCAACAGTGGATCGCTATCTGGAAACCCGGATCGAATATGAGTCGTCAACCATATCCCGGGCAGGAAAACTGACGATGGTGGAAAGCTACCCCATTTCGATCCAGTGGCCGTCGCCCTGGCAGGAGACGCAGCCTTCCGTGCCCGAGTGCCGAAATGGAGTGCGCGATTCGCTGGGGCTTGACGCCGGACACCTGGTCGGGATCGGTGTTGATCGCCAGGACTACACCAAGGGAATACTGGAACGCTTCCGGGCGGTGGAAAACATGCTTAAACGCCATCCGGAGATGATCGGCCACTTCACCTTCATCCAGATTGCGGCGCCGACCCGTTCGGTTCTTGAGGAGTATGCGGCATTCGAAAATCAGGTCCGCGACCTGGCCGACCGCATCAATCAGCGTTTCTCGACAGGCTCCTGGCAGCCGATCCGGTTGAAGGTTGAACATCACGATCCCGAAGTCGTCAACCGTTATTACCGGGCGGCGGATGTCTGCATGGTGACCAGCCTCCACGACGGGATGAATCTGGTGGCAAAGGAGTTTGTAGCCGCCCGCGATGACGAGCAAGGGGTGCTGGTGTTGAGCCGGTTCACCGGGGCGGCCCATGAACTACACGAAGCGCTCATAGTCAATCCCTACCATATCGAGCAGACCGCCGACGCCTTGTACCGTGCCCTCACCATGCCGGACTTCGAGCAACGGGAGAGAATGTGCAACATGCGGGCGCTGGTGCGTGATTTCAATATTTACCGCTGGGCCGGACGAATGCTTCTCGATGCCGCCCGCATCAGACAGAGAGAAAAATTGGCGATGCGCATCAATCACACATCATGACTAAGGGGAATCCGATGATCTATCTGTTCAGCGATGCCGGTCGACCGGCACTCCGTAATTTTCTTGATGACTCGACGCTTTTTGCCTTCGACCTGGACGGCACGCTGGCGCCGATTGTTGCCGATCCCGCCCGGATCGTGATTCCAAAAGAAATATGGGAACAGTTGATATATCTGAACCGGATTGCGCCGGTCGCAATCATTACCGGACGCGCCCGTGCGGATGCTCAAAAACACCTCGGCTTCAAGCCCCGCTTCCTTTTGGGGAACCACGGTGCAGAGGGATTGCCGGGCAGGGAAAAGCAGGAAGAGGAATTTTGCAGGTATTGCAGAGAATGGCTGGATCAGTTGGAGGAACTAATACCCCGCGCCTCCGAAAGCGGTATTGTCGTCGAAGATAAAGGGAAGACGATTTCGCTGCATTATCGTTGCGCCTCCGACCGCGATGCGGCAGTCGAGCGAATAATAGAGGTCATTGGGAAATTGAATCCTGTCCCTCGGCGGGTTCCAGGCAAATATGTCGAAAATATCGTGCCGAACGATGCTCCCCATAAGGGGGAAGCACTATTGCAGATCATGGGTCACACGGGTTGTTCAAAGGCGCTTTTTGTGGGGGATGATGCAACCGATGAGGATGTCTTCGGGCTTGAGGATGATCATGTCCTCGGTGTACGGGTGGGATGCGAAACATCCAGTTTGGCGGACTATTGTCTGGCAGACCAGAAGGAGATAGCCGGTTTGCTAAGTTCAATCATATGCTTATATGACAGATCGTTGCAGGACAAGACCGAATCTCTCTTTTTATGATAATTTCCGCAGTAATATCTGAAGGTTGTCTTTTTTATTTTTGAGGCCGAGCTTTTTCCTGATGTTTTCCCTGTGAAATGAAATGACTCGCTGGTTCGAATTCAAGAGCGTCGCTATTTCCTTTGACGTTTTACCCTCCCTGATCAGCGCCGCGATCTGGATTTCCTTTTTGGTAAGGTTCAAATAGTTGGAAGTCAATTTCTTCACAAAGGGCGAGGCGATCTCGTTAAGATGCTTTTCCGCCATTTGAACAAAACCCCTTTCGACATCCTGCAACGGTCTCTTTTTCAGCTTGTCCAAGTAGGGCAGGACCTGTTCCTTGACATTGGTTAAAACTGTTTCTTTCAGTTCTTCCTGATCCCTCTCCATGGTGTCCAGTAGGACCTTCAACGTCGTATTCACTTCCGCCAGATTCTGAGCCTTTACCCGTAATTCTCTTTCACTTTTTATCAAAGCCTCCTCTGCCTGCTTCCGCTCGGTTATGTCTTCCACGATTCCTTCAATATAGGCTATTGCGCCATCCGCATCGAGCACCCTGCGGATTGCCACTTTTCCGAACATTATGCTGCCGTCCTTGCGACAACGGGGATACTCGCCATAATACCAATCCTGCTTCTCCAGCGTAGCGATAAGAACGGTGCGATCATCGGGGTCGGCATGAAGTGTGGCGACATTCGAAATGTTCGCCATCAGGTCTTCCGGCGATTCATAACCAAGCATTCTTGCGTAAGCATTGTTGACGCGCAGAAATCTTCCTTCATAAAATGTCATTTGAAACATGCCGATCGAGGCGTTCTCGAACAAATTCCGATACAACGCTTCGCTTTCGGCGAGTGCTCTTTCCACTTTCTTGAGCGGAGTAATGTCAAGTAGAGAAGCCACTCTTTGATTGGTTCCCGGGATCATCGCCACCGTCATGTAGGCATCCAGGATATGCCCGTATCGATCGACCACTTTCAATTCATAGTTTCGGGGGACTGCTTCAGGATCGATGCTTCTCAATTTATGATATCCCATCAGCCGTTCGAAGTCTTCTTGAAGAGTTATATCCGTCCAGCGTTTCTTTCCTTCCACTTCCTCCTTGGGAAAACGGAACATTTTTTCGAATTCCGCGTTCACCAGAGATATCGTGGAATCCTCGTCGTAAATTAATGTGGCCGTGCCGGTGTTTTCAAAAATCGCGCGGTATTTGTTCTCCGATTCGCGCAGGGCCTCTTCCGCCTTTTTGCGCTCTGCTATCTCCCCGATCAACAGCCGGTTATTTTCTTCAAGCTGAGACGTGCGCTCTTTAACCAAAATCTCCAGATGGTCGCGGTATCGCTGCAACTCATCCTCTCTCCGCATGTGATCGGTAACGTCCTCGGCAAATCCCTCGTAGTAGCTTGTTTCTCCGTGTGCGTCACGAACAGGACGGGCGCTCAGGCATACCCAGCGCTCATTGCCGTCCTTTGTGCGCATACGCACTTCAAAGCGGCCAAAATCATTTTGATCGATGAAAGAAATCCATTTTTTTCGTTCCCAGGGATATACATAGTGCTGTTTTCCGATATCGGTTATCGTCCCCATCATTTCTTCCGGCGAATCGTATCCCAGAATCCCGGCAAAAGCGGGATTCGCGTCAAGAACGCGCCCATCGGGGGCGGTGCGGAAGATGCCTTCAATGGCGTTCTCAAAAATCCCTCGATATTTATTTTCCGCCGCCTGCAGCGAATTCATCAGGGAATCTCTCTCCGCCAGCAGACGGGCCAGCTTTATATTGCGATAGCTCAATTGTGAAAACGTGTAGGCGAGTTTTGTGAAAAAAGCCATGGCCGTATCCAGTGATTCCCTGCTCAAACGCGGTACGGCTTCCAGTGCGGCGATGTACTCTTTTTCGGGGAAACCGTATCGTCTGGCCTGTGATCGGAAAAATCCGTAATCGAGCGCTTCGTCGTCAAAGAAAAATTGACCGTAAAAGACGTTGCCCATATGCCTGTCGCCCACGATAATGGGTGTCGCCGCATCCCACATGTTGTTTCGGCACTTGTAGAGTTTGAATTCTCCGGCCGGCACTCCCGCGGACAGATGGACGTCACTTTCGATGCAATGCCTGCATGTTTCCGGATGGACGCGATGGAATCTTGTACAGATGTCCTGCCAGCCCACACCGACCAGCACCTTCCCTTTCAAATCGATGATGCCGATGGGGATTCGTGCCACTTCATAGAAGTCTTCCATAAGCGACCGGATCGCAGGAGCATCGAGGATATCTGCAAGCTCCAGATTTCCTAGATCGCCTTCCGGGGAAAGGAGGCTTTCCAGTTTCAGTCTTACCCGTTCTTCTGCTTTTCTCAGTTTTTCCTCGGTCTTGATTCGTTCGGTAATGTCTTCACCGGAACATAAAGCCGCGGTCATTTTTCCTTTTCGGTTTTTCAGTTCCGTATTCTGCCAGGAAAGCCAACGGGTTTCCCCGCTCTTGGTCAGAACCGGAAGCTTTCCGGATCGGGCAGGTTCGATCTTTCCGGCAATGACATTATTGAATTCCGCTCTCATGAGCTCTCTGTCCTTCTCCAGCAGACAGGTGTCGAACCAGTTTTTCCCGATCAGCTCTTCTTTTTCGTATCCTAGAATTTCACATCCTTTTCTGTTGATAACGGAAATGCTTTGATCCGCTTCAATAGCTACAATCAAAACTTCTACGAGATCCAAATATTGCCCCAATCTGCGATTTTTGCGCTTTCTTTTTCTTCCGGCCTGCATGAGAGAAGATTCGCCCGTCTCCAGTTCGTCATTCTTCTCAATCATTACATCAAGGTCGTTGACGAATTGTGCTCCGTTATGCTCGCCGTCCATGGGCTCGATGTCCTTTTCTCTTTTTGTTTTTTACGATCAGGGAATTAAAGCAAAGTTATAATTAACAATAATGGCCTATTGGAGCTGCTAAAAAACAGGGTAATTCTGAACATGAATGTTGTTGCAGGTTGAGGTGGAACTTTGTCAAGAAAGAATGAGCGCCGGTCAAAAAGAAAAAAAACAGGAAAATCGCAGTTAGCTGATCCGAACTTGTTTGCCAGTATCCGAAAAACGATCTTCCTGTCAAGATAAAACAGAGCCGCCTGATTTACAAAATTTATCGTCGCTTTCTTCCCGCCTTTCATCTTCGCTTTTTCACACACAAATGAAATAACCTATGTCTACCCAGTAGTAGACAAAAATCATAAAAAACCTTGATTTTTATCAGCAAAGATACTTATAACCGCTGGCTGTTGAATTTCATTAAGGCTTCTTCTTGTGTTTCGTCTGATTAGCGACAATGTTGATGTTGATGCGGAGGTAACAGTTGGTGATATGAAATTTGAACATCTGCAGCATCGAAAGACCAAATCCCCACCTGTCCCATTATCACTTGATACTCCCGATAAGGAAAAGCCCGGAGAAAAAAGCCTGATCGACAGGCTTCCGGAGGCCGATCCCGGCAAGCTCCGCCTTGTTCTGGATTGCCTGGATGCCGGGGCTTGCGTGATCGATATGGAAACCTGCGAGATTCTTTATATGAATTCTTATGGACAGCGGATTTTCGGCGATGTGGAAGGAAAGATCTGCTGGCAGACCCTTCAGAAGAATCAAAACGGACCCTGTCCTTTCTGCAATAATCGTCAACTGTTGAATGAGCAGGGGCAACCGGCGGAAGCCGTTGTCTGGGAGATTCAAAATACTCGGAACAACCGCTGGTACGAGTGTCGTGACCGAGCCTTGTACTGGTTCGGCGGTTGTTTGGCCCGTCTGGAAATCGCTGCGGATATCACCGAACGGAAACGGGAGGAAGAAAACCATATCCGGATGATGAAGCTGGAGGCCTTGCGTATTCTAGGCGAGGGGCTGGTCTGTGACTCCAACGATCTGCTGTCCGCGGGCATGGGGTATATGTCGCTGGCCCGGCTGCATTTAACGCCCGATAATCCCGCCTTCTGGTTTCTTGAAAAGGCGAAGGACGCCCTGATGAAAACCGGTGAATTCAATAAGCGTTTGCTGACTTTAACCGGGAACTGCAGCCCTTTCCTGCGCGAGGCGGCCCTGGACTCTCTACTGCTGGATTCCGTACACTTGTTTCCCGGCGACCCAAAAGTCAAAAATGCCTTTATCCTGGCCGATCCTTTATGGCCGGTTCTTATTGATGAGGATCAGATCCGGCAGGTGATCTTTCATCTTCTTCGGAATGCGCGCCAGGCGATGCCGGAAGGGGGAAATCTTAAGATCCGGGCTGAAAATGTTTCCATGGGTCCCGGTGAAAAAGGGAGGCTCCCCAGCGGCCCTTACGTCCGGCTGTCGATTGAAGATCAGGGGATCGGCATCCCTCCGGATCGTCTGTCCCGTATTTTTAGTGCCGGAATTGAGAAAGAGCCCGGCATGAACACTCAAAAATTGGGGCTGGGACTTGCCGTCTGCCGTTCGATTATCGAAAAACACCATGGGCATATTGAATGCCGGTCGAAACCCGGCGAAGGGACAACTTTTACAGTCTACCTGCCTGCTGTGAAGATTTCCTGAAAAATTCGGTCCGGATTTTCTTTATAGATCCAACGGCTCAATCGTGTCGAAGAAGCGCATCTTCTGGCCCGGATCGGGGGGCAGTCCGTTGAAAAGGGAAGGGAAGGCGATACAGGCCAGGCGCTTCTTCAAATCCGCCTGGCGTTCGATATTGTCGATTTGTCCGAGAAATTCCAGCGCCAGCGAAACCGTCCGGTCCTGCAGTTGGCTGACGGTTTCCTGCCTGTCTTCTCCCGTCACGGGATGACGGTAAACGAGAGAACGCAGGAACAGATGCGGATCTTCATCCTGACAG
>MVQR01000068.1 GCA_002067815.1 Syntrophus sp. PtaB.Bin001
GCTGGCCCTGCTTTCCACCGATACAGCCCTGAGCGACGAAGAGATCGTCACGACCTATAAGCGCCGATGGGACATTGAGGTGTTTTTCAAGATGGCCAAATCTTTTCTCCAGCTTGCCAAGGAGTGTCAAGGGCGGTCTTATGATGCCGTTGTTGCCCAGGCCCATTTGGTGTGCTGCCGATATATAATGCTCGCTCTTGCCAAGCGGACGAATCAAGACCCACGAACTCTCGGGACCCTCTTTCACGCCTGCTGCGAAGAACTTGGGCAAGCGACTTTTGCGGAAGCACTGTCAATACTACTGACACTTTTAAAAAAGGCATTGGCAACCATTCCTGAAATGACCCGGGATCTGATTCGATCCATGATTGACAGGTTTCTTAAGGAACTGCCGCCAATTTATGGCGCACGCTGGCTACTTGAATGTGAAAATAATGCCGTTTCTTGTTAAAGAACAAATATTTATCCACACTTAAACTTGTGCGAAAGTTGAGTTAAATATCAATTCATCACTGGATAACAATATTTCTATCTGATTCTTAGAAAGATTTATGTATTCCAAGATACCACTACTGTCCGGAATAATTAGTGAATAAGTTCAATTGGTTACGGTTTTGGTTCATGTTATTTTTGTAGTCATAAAACGTAAGTATTTGAAACAATGATGTTCTTTCAAATAGGGAAACGCTCAAAACCTGTAAAATTGTGTAAAGACTCTCCGGTAAATTCAACCGTTTTTTGATGATCGCCACGATCAGATAGACAGAAATGGCGATCCAGATCTGAGTCTTCACAGCGTTCTCCGAAGTACCGTAAAAGCTCTTGATACGTAGGTTCTGCTTGATCCACTTGAAAAAGAGTTCCACCTGCCAGCGCTGTTTGTAAAGCTGGGCAATGGTGATGGCGGGCAACAGGAAGTTGTTGGACAGAAATACCAAGGTTTTGTCGGTTTCGACGTCGTGATATTTTACTCGCCGGAGCTTGTCGGGATAATCCCCTGCCGACTTCGGTACGGTCAGCAGGATCGTCTGATCGCACACGACACCCGTTGCTTTGTCTACTGTATGAGAATAAAGCCTGCGGCACTTCAGATTCGACTTGCCACGGATCACAAAGAACGCTGAAGCAAGGGAAATGGTATGGAGCCTTGAAAAATCGAGGAAACCACGGTCCATAATGTAGAAGGCGCCTGCTTCCAGAGGGATTAGATCCAAGGCGTTGAACTCGTGGAGTTTGCCGTCGGAAATGTAAATAAATGTCGGAATATTGCCTCGCAAATCCAACAATGTGTGAAGACGGACGGCCCCCTTTGTTTTCCGGAAATGCGCCCAAGGAAAGATTGACAGGCATAGATCGATTGTAGTGGCATCCAAGGCGTACACTGTTTCCTTGAGCTCTGTGGCCAATGGTTCTTGCTGGTAGAGCTTCTTGGCAATGCCGATCAGGTGATGGGCAAAATCCGCGTAAATGCGCCAATCCCGCATTTCGTTTGCCTCTGCTAAAGTACTGCGGGAAACCTTGCTGCGAATGCCCATGTGATAGAGCTTGTTGCTTTGTGCCCGGAGGCAGGCTTCGATATCTCTCAAGCTTTCGCGATAGGTCAACTGAGCAAAAGCCATGATCCGGAACTGATCGAGACAGGTGAAATGCTTGACGCTGAAATTGCCGTTGTAATTCTCCACGCAACGTTTGAAGGTTTTCAACGGCATGAAGTCCATGACCTGAGTAAACACAAGCGAGCCGGTATACATGAGCACAACCTCCACGAGAATATCTCACGGAAGGATTACAAATTCTAAAGGGCATTTTCAAGTCGAGGACAAGCATAAATGGCATCTTTTGTAAAAAATATTAACCAGTTATGAAGCTTAACTACCGGTTATTCCGGACAGTAGTGCCAAGATACATGTTATCTAACATATATATTAAACAACATACCGCGCATCTCTTTATAGAGAGACCATGTTGTAACTAATCCATATGTGACCAAATACAAAAAAGTACAACCGATCAATTTGACTATGAAAATAGGGAAAGAAATTTTATTAATTCCCTCGCTGGCAAAGAACAGAATGCCTAAGGGAATAACAGCAATTAGTGCAGGTTTCACACATTTAATTAATTCTCCAAGTCCAATCTGCATTTCATCTTTAAGTGTCCAATAATACAGAACATACTGAGACATGTAAGCAAAAGTAACAAGCACAGCAACTCCTTCAATCCCATAAAAATAAAGCGCAGGATATAGTCCACCCAGTTCAATTACTGCTGTAAGAATGTTAGCCTTCTTCAAAATATTTGTTCGGCCAAGTGCCATAATAACCGAGCCGACTGGCTCGAGGAGCAGTCGAGCTATTCCATAAAAACAAAGAACACGGAATGCTGTTAATGCAGGCATCCACTTGTCTGTATTATGGCCTAAAACTAACAATAAAAAATCCTTTGAAATAACAAACAGACAAATATTAACAAATATGCCACCAAAGCTGACATATTGTAGTATTTTCAAATAAGAACTCTTAAGTCTAGGCTTATCTCCCTGAATTTTAGAAAAAGTTGGAAAAAGGACACTAAGTACCATCGAGCCAATTAGACCGCAGGCCATGGTTCCCCAGGTAAATGCTACGCTGTAATATCCCAGGTTTGTTGCACCTTTCACAGCACCGATAAGAAAATTGTCGGCATTAAAAATAAGAAAGACAGTAAACCCCGCCAGAAAGAGATTCCCACCAAACACCAGAAATTCCTTAGCAGCACGATAGTCATATGCGAACCTGTACTGCACCGGACGGTAAATATTAACCAGAACAGAAAGACTAATAGTCATACAGATTCCAGCAATTACAATACTCCAATATTTGAAGCCTGTTAAAGCCAGCACAACTGCAACGGTCGAGTTGAGCAATGCAGAAAAAACATTAGAATAGGCTATTTTTTTATAGTCCAAATCCCTTGTAAGAAGAATATTGGGCAGAAATCCAAATGTATTTAATAAAAAACTTAAAGCTAGTACTCTTATTACTGGGACTATTGCCTGATTATCAAAAAAACGATTTGCTAGCGGGGCACAAAGAAAAATAATTATGAAAATACCTAAACTCAGAACAATTTTAATTGTGAATGCAGTATATAGCTCAACACGTTTTAGTTCCTTTTTCTGGATAACAGCACTTCCGATACCAAGATCACCAAACTGAGCAAAAAAAGATATAAAAATTCCAGCAAAACCGACAATACCATAATCACTTGGAAGAAGGGTCCTGGTAAGTACTATGCTAGCAACCGCACTTGCAGTGACCTGTATCACCTTGGCGATGGAGGTATAACCAATGTTGCGAACGGTTTTGTCCTTTAATGTGTCAGTCACGTGATAAATAAAGCCTCACGACTCAAGTAGAATATAGAGCATTTTAAGATTATGTTACCCCAATCAGCATCAAAGATCAGTCAGTTCAACAATCTATAATTACATTCAGAATGAAAATTTACTAAATAGGATATCAGGCTCGTTCTTTTGTTACTAAGCTTGATATATTCAATGGTTGAGTGCTTCTTTTACTTTTTCGGCAAGGAGGCCTGTTACAATTTTTTGCCCATCGGCATTTAGATGAATCATGTCATAGAACATTTCATAGTTGCTTTGATAGGCAGCACTTAGATCATAATAATCCACTCTTGCCGGGCACTGTTCTGCAAATCCCCTGAATATATTTCTAACTTGTACACTTTTCGGCAATTCGGCCTGGTTCAATATTTTCACCGTGGGCATATCAACGAGCAAAATGCTGACACCTCGAGATTTCGCAAAATCTATCGTCGATTGAAAAGTTTGATAACTTTTGGAATCGATTGTTACAGGTCGATTCTTCCCTTTTTCAATCCATCTTTTTGCTCGATCCTCGTCAAATCTTCCATATTTCAAATTTCTGTTCATGCCGAAAAGCCCACGCAAGGCCAAAGAGAAAGTAACTTCGTCGTAACGGGATGTTCTAAACATCCTTTTAAGCATCAATTCCGATGAAGATTTCCTCTGTTTCTCCAAATAGGCTCTCATTTCCGGATTAGCCAGGAAGGGAAGGAACAAACGGTAAGAGTTCGAGCTCAGGCCGTCATTTGAAAAGGTGGAAGCTTCGACATCGTAAATGATCAGCCGGACTTCGGGGTGCTCACTCAAAAACTGGCGGATCATGGCATCGCGATCCACAATATTCGCACCGTTAATTGCATACTTGGCAACCTTAAGACCAGTTGCTCGCGAGAGCATTTCTGCGTCAATTCCCAGAACGGTTCGACTGTGGCCAATGCACACGACATCCACTTTGCTGTCCATGCCGAAATACCGTCTAAGTCCCATATCCAGGGTTGCACTGATAATTAAGTCA
Organism: Syntrophus sp. PtaB.Bin001; assembly: GCA_002067815.1. Classification (GTDB taxonomy): domain Bacteria; phylum Desulfobacterota; class Syntrophia; order Syntrophales; family Syntrophaceae; genus Syntrophus. The sequence continues at coordinate 4,383 of MVQR01000068.1, forward strand.
AGACCAAGCAGGAGAATCAAAAAAAACGCCGCTTTTGTGAGTTGGCGGCCTACTTTTCTCAAACCTTCGCGATCCGAATTTTCCCGTTTCTCAGAACTGGAAATAAATAAACTCATTGCTGCTGACCCCAAAAATGGAGATCCCGAAAATCATCGAAGCCAAAACCGGCCAGCGGACATATACGGGAAAGCTTAGCTTTGCTTCGGCTTTCGTCAAAGGTATGAGATCACGATACTGGAGAAACTGAACGGCAATCAGCAAAAGAATCGAAACGGCACCAATGACGGTGGTCAGTTGGGATGGACCAAGATATAGCGGACCTTCAAAATTTGTAAAAATACCTTTGAGAACATATAACGCATCCGTTACGGAACGGGCTTTGAAAAAAACCCAGGCCAAAGTCACTAGATGAAATATGATGAAAATCCTGCATCCTTTCAGCAGTGCTTTATTGACTCGGAAAACAGAGGAAAATCGAGCAGCCACACCACCAAATACTTTTTCCAGCAGATAATAAAAACCATGCAGTATTCCCCAGACTATGAACGTCCAGTTGGCTCCGTGCCATAATCCACTGACAGCAAAAACAACCAGGATATTGGCCTGTCTCCGAAAAAGGCTTATCCGGTTTCCTCCTAACGGAATATAAAGATAATCCCGAAACCATGTTGAGAGCGAAATATGCCAGCGACGCCAGAAATCTGAGATGGAATCTGCGAAATAGGGAAGTCGGAAGTTAGCCATCAGGTCATAGCCTAGAATCCGGGCAGCACCGATTGCCATGTCCGAATACCCTGAAAAGTCGCAATAGATCTGAAAAGCGAAGAAGTATGTAGCGAGGAGAAGAGTCGGACCGGAAAAGCCTTGAGGATCATTATATACAAGATTGACGTAAATGGCCAACCGGTCGGCAATCACAACCTTCTTAAAAAGCCCCCAGAGCATGAGGGTGAGGCCGGAGTAAATCCGGTCCAGGTCAAAGGTATTTTTCTGCCGAAACTGTTTAAGCATGTTTCCGGCCCGTTCGATTGGACCGGACAGAATTTGAGGGAAAAACCCAACGAATAATGCAAAATGAACAGGATCGTTTTCATGGTCAATTTTACGTTGATAGACATCAATGGTATACCCGACGGCCTGAAGAGTATAGAAAGATATCCCGATGGGGACGGCAATATGCATTCCCGCAATTGCCGAATTAGTCGATAACGCCGGGATTACAACACCAAGCGCGTTGAGAAAAAAATTATAATACTTGAGCAGGAACAGGATTCCCAGACTTGACACGATGGAACAGGCGAGCCAGAGAGAACGGTTGCGCTGCGAATTCGAGCGGGAGATTGCCCATCCACAGCCGAAGTTTATTCCTGTCTGTGCAACCAGGAGAAATATATACTCCCAGCGCCAGTACATATAAAAAATGTAACTGGCGATGACGAGGAGGAATGTCCTAAGTCGGAATGGGGCAATGAAATAAAAGATACTGACCAGGAAAAGAAACAGGGCAAATTCGAGAGAGTTGAAAAGCATCAGATTATTTTTGATATCCGATCAGGAAATTATAACCTGGGATCATTCTTAAATGACCCTTTAACTCATTCATTATAACAGTAAACTGTATAGCCATTCTTCTTGACCAGTTCATCACGTTTGGCGATGTTGAAATCTTCCCTGACCATTTCAGCAACAAGTTCCTGGAAAGAAATTTTCGGTGACCAACCAAGCTTTTCATGTGCTTTTGACGGATCACCCAGAAGGGTTTCCACTTCCGTTGGCCGGAAATAACGCGGGTCTACATGAACGATCGGCTTGTTTTCCCAGTAGCCCACTTCTTCAAGGCCGGTTCCCTTCCAGCGCATTTTCATTTTCATCTCATCAGCTGCGGCGTTAATGAAATCACGAACACTATACTGAAGTCCCGTGGCAATTACAAAATCATCCGGAGCGGTCTGTTGCAGCATGAGCCACATCATCTCCACATAGTCCCGGGCATGGCCCCAGTCTCTTTTTGAATCCAGATTGCCCAGATAGAGCGCATCCTGCAAACCGAGTTTGATCCGCGCTAAGGCCCGGGTGATCTTCCGAGTGACGAAGGTTTCTCCCCGGACCGGCGATTCGTGATTAAAGAGAATACCGTTACAGGCATAGATTCCATAAGCTTCCCGATAATTGACCGTTATCCAGTAGGCGTAAAGCTTGGCCACGGCATAGGGGCTGCGGGGATAAAAGGGCGTCGTTTCCTTTTGGGGAGTTTCCTGGACCTTTCCGAAAAGCTCGGATGTGGATGCCTGATAGAATCGGGCGGTCTTTTCCATACCCAGAATGCGGATGGCTTCGAGAATGCGCAAAGTACCTAAGGCATCGGAGTTGGCCGTGTATTCCGGCTCTTCAAAAGAGACGGCAACATGGGACTGGGCTGCAAGGTTGTAAATCTCAGCCGGCTGCACCTGCTGGATGATCCGGATCAGACTCGAAGAATCGGTCATATCCCCATGATGGAGGATAAAATTACGATCTGATACATGCGGGTCCTGGTAAAGGTGGTCGATCCGGTCAGTATTGAACAGCGAAGTGCGCCGCTTGATTCCATGGACTTCATAGCCTTTGTTCAGGAGAAACTCGGCCAGATAAGAACCGTCCTGACCGGTGATGCCTGTAATAAGAGCCTTCTTCATAATTATTCTCCCCTATTTCTTCGCAAGATTGGATTTGTATTTCAACTCCCAATCCCAGGCAGTCTTGATGATAAATTCCAGGTCGTCATGGCGGGGCTGCCAGCCGGTAAGTTGGCGGAGTTTTGTGCTGTCGGCAATAAGCTCCGGCGGATCTCCGGCACGGCGGTCCGTTTCTAAGACTGTAAAATCGATCCCTGTTACTTTTTTAGCAACGGTAACTACTTCCTTGACCGAAAATCCATGGCCGTAACCGCAGTTCATAATCTCCGTTTTTCCCGTTTCAGTCAGGTAATTCAGCGCCCGGATATGGGCATCGGCTAAGTCATCCACGTGGATGTAGTCTCGAATGCATGTCCCATCGGCTGTGGGATAATCAGTTCCGAAGATGGACAATTTGGGAAACTCCCCGTGAGCGGTTTTGAGCGCGCGGGTGATAAGATGGGTGGCGTCCGAATAAGCTTGTCCAATCCTGGTCCGCGAATCCGCCCCGGCCACATTGAAATAGCGCAGGGCAATGTAACGGAAATCCTTGGCCTGAACAATATCCCGGAGGACGGCTTCCACCATTACTTTGGAAGCGCCATAGGGGTTGATGGGATTCAGGGGCATGGATTCAACAACGGGCATTTTTTCGGGAATGCCGTAAACGGAAGCTGTTGAGGAATAAATAAGGTTCCGGACTCCATGGCGGTCCATAGCATTCAGGAGATTCAGAGTGTTTGCCACATTGTTGCGGTAATATCGGAGGGGCTCCCGAACCGACTCTTCCACCTGAATCGATGCGGCAAAGTGCAGAACCGCCTCTGGCCGGAACGATTGAAAAGCATCGTTCAGGAGTCGGGAATCTTCCAACTCCCCCACAACAAGCTTGCCATACAGGACTGCCCAGTCATGTCCGGTGGACAGATTATCATAGACGAGCAACTCATGCCCCTGCTCGCCCAGCGCCTTTACAACGTGGCTGCCGATATATCCGGCGCCGCCCGTTACCAGAATCCTCATCTGTTACTCCTTTCAAGCGCACAATCTCTTACTTTTACATTCATTTTTTGTGGAAAAGGATGGACCTTTTTCTGCCATTTTGCACCCGGCCCGCGGCCGATACATTCCACAGCTCCTGCGTTTCTCAAGTCGCGCAGCACTTTCCGAACCATGTCGTGACTCGTTCCCGTGCATGTCTTCTCCAGTTCGGCAAGAGTAAATTCACCAGGGAATGACTTCACCGCCGCCTCAATCAGTTCGGTTTTAGCTCCACGCGGGGTTCGGGGAGCATCCAGGTGGCTCTCGAATTCATTATAGGCCGTTTTGAGGATAAAAAGCAGATAGTCGATATAAGGCCATGGATCATGACTGCCTGCCTGCCACCCGCATGAACTATCTTCAAGTGCCTCGCGATACTGGCTCCTGCTCTGGGCGATAAGGCGTTCAAGGCTTATGTAACGCCCGGCTTCGTAACCAAGATGGCAGCTCTGAAGTAAAAACAGAAGGCGGGATACCCGGCCGTTTCCTTCGCTGAAGGGACGGCTGCAAAGGAAATCAAGGTTGAATGCCGTCATGAGAAGAAGTGGATGGACCCATCGTTCCTGGAGGGAGCGCGACCATAACTCAGTCAGTTCTTCAAGATATGCGGGTATTTCATTATCCTGTGTCTCACCGCACGCCAATGAATGCAATTGCCGGATTGTATCCACGGAGACGGGCAGATCTTCTCCCCGTTCATTGATCATCTCAACCGCTCTGCGATATCCCAGGACTTCTTTATCATAATCATGCAGCAGCGGCTTGCCGAAAATTATCGTCCCGGCGCCCTTCCGATCTTTTTCGATGCCTTCGATCCGGTTCGAAGACAACGCGCTTTCCATCAGGGCACGCTCCTGCATCGCCACCAGCTTACCGGGAAATCGCCTTATATATGAAGCCTGCCTACCGCACGCTTCCGCCAAGTCGGCGATGTACCATGATGTGGATGTGGGAATGCTTTCAGGTTTACCGGAAAATAATTGCAGTGTCTTCATGAAAAAGTTTGTGATTTCGGAAAGATAAACTTCTTTTCAAGAGGAACTTTTTAGTCTTACCCTTATTTTTACCCTCTTTCAGGAGTATTATTCCAATTCCATATCAAAGCTCTATCTACGTCGGCTGCGTTATAGGCTCCTCGACATACGCTACAGTATGCCTGCGTCGCCTCTGCCTTGCCGCCTTGCCATCATCTTTGATCTGGAATTGGAATTACTTTTTTTGCCACCTTTTCCCACTCTGTGCAACTATCCTCCTGTTACCGCAGGCCGTCGCCCTGTTTCCAGATCCCTCCGGTTTTCCGCACAAGCTACCGCTTCGATACGTTATTTACATAATCCGCATAGGTTTTTGCCAAGCCTTCCTCCAGCGTCACCTTTGCTTTCCAGCCCAATGAAGCGAGGCGGG
>MVQR01000069.1 GCA_002067815.1 Syntrophus sp. PtaB.Bin001
CTACAGCTTCCGCCAGGCGGTGGATATGACCGTAGGCAGAGTAATAAACGACCAGAATCCTCATGGTTTCCTCCTTAAAAAATTAATTTTTCGCCTTAAAATGCTGACTAGAAGTAACCGAAAGCTATCTTGACCATCGCCCAAGCCAGGATCGTAGTAAAACGTCCAGTAAAAGTTCAATATGTTACTTCGTTGCAGGTTTGGAAATAGTCAGACTACTGGATTTGGAACCGTAAAGGCTGCATATGGCCTTGACTTCCACACGATCTCCTTCTTTCAGCAAAAGCTTGTACGTGTAGGTAAAAGGCGATTTGTCAGGTTGATTCGTATATTCATATACAACGGGCTTTTCAGAGTTCTTCTGAATTTCCACTCGCTTAATGTAATGATAACTCGGCGCAAATGAATAGTGTGCAATTGTGACTTGCAGGACCTGATCCTTATCCGCATACGACAATTGCACATCACTCGGCGGAGTTGCAAATGCCGACAAAGGGAAAATCAGCAGGAATGATAACAATCCCGCCAATATCCATCCTACCAGAAGTTCTCGAACCCCTACCCACGGATTGAATGTTTCCTCGGCACATCTGATCTTATCCTTCTTGCCCATTTGAAAAATCTCACTTATTTTCCGGGAATTCTTTGCAACGATGCTTGTCATGGCTTTCTCCTCCTTGTGCTGAACACGTTCATACCGAATTCTGCAAACGCAGGGAAATCCACTCCCGGCTTTCATGAAACAACTTCCGGAAACGGCCGTTTCATTTAAGTTGTTCCGCAAAAGCCCTTCCGAATTCCATGCATTCCTTGATTCCTTGACTGTCGGGATACCATGTCAGGCGCAGTCCATCATTAACAACGGTGAAACCCGCATCACCAAGCTTCTGGGATATTTGTTTCACCGATTCTCCGCTCCAACCATATGCGCCGAAGGCCATTGCTTTCTTATTCTTGAAAAACAACCCCCTTATTTCCTCCAGAACAGCGGCTACGGAAGAAAGAATGCCCCGATTAATCGTGGGGGATCCCACTAAAACCGCCTTTGATCTGAACACCTCTGTTATGACTTCCGTTTTGTCGGAACGTGCCACATTATAAAGTTTTATCGTCGTCAAGGGATCGGCCGTTCGAATTCCTTCCGCCAGCGACTCCGCCATCCGTCTTGTTCCATTCCACATCGTGTCGTAAAGAATGGTTGTCTGATTTTCCTGCCAGGCATTTGCCCATTTCAGATACTGCTCAACAATCTGTAATGGATCCTTACGCCAGATGACCCCATGGCTGGGACAGATCATCTCTACCGGAAGATTCAGAGCCAGCAGCTCTTTGATCTTCTTGTCGACCAGCACGCTGAAAGGAGTCAGGATATTCGCGTAATATTTGATCGCCTCCTGATAAAGCTCCGCCTGATCAACCAGGTCATTATAGTGAAGTTCGGACGCCAGATGCTGCCCGAAGGCATCATTGCTGAAAAGGATCTTATCGCTGGTCAGATAACAGAACATGCTATCCGGCCAATGCAGCATGGGAGCTTCAATAAAGATCAACTCCCGGGAACCAAGATTGAGTCTGTCACCTGTTTTTACCGGCTGGAAATTCCAATCCTGATGATATTGCCCCTTCAGGGATTTAACGCCGTTGGCCGTACAGTAAATCGGTTTGTCGGGAATCCGGCACATCAGGGCGGACAAGGCGCCGCTGTGATCTATCTCTCCATGATTTGCCACAACATAATCAATTTTTTGCAGATCAATGTTCTTTTCCAGATTGGCAACGAATTCTTCCCCGTAAGGTTCCCAAACTGTATCAATCAAAACGGTCTTTTCATCGCGAACGAGGTAAGCGTTATAAGATGTGCCCCGTTGCGTGGTATATTCTTCGCCGTGAAATTTCCGCAGTTCCCAGTCTACTTTTCCAACCCACGAAACTGAATCCGCAATGTTGAAGCTCATCCCTACCCTCCTCCTTCACAAAGTTATGCTACATAGTACGTATTGTATTACAAAATCCCGAAATTAACACCTTTTCCTTTCAATAAATCCAAAATGATTGACAGCCTGTCGGAAAAAGGATAGCTTAGCCACTCGCACAGAGTTCACCTGCCGGATATTATTGAGAATGAGGTGTTTTCCCTACGGAAAGATGGATTAAAATCGCCGCCACAGGGCTGGGAGCCGGTTATTTCCCCAAGGCACCGGGAACCATAGGAACGATAATGGGAATTCCGCTCTATCTCGCACTTTCATGCTTATCCCGACCGTGTCACATCCTTGCAATCCTGGCACTTACAGGTCTGGCCGTCGGAATTTGCCGGAGAGCGGAAGTTATCTTTCAGGAAAAGGACTCCCAGCGCATTGTTCTTGATGAGATTGTCGGCCTTCAATACACACTGTATGTTGTCGAGCCGACAGTCCGATACATATTCATAGGTTTTGTGCTCTTCCGGTTCTTCGACATAGTCAAAATTTTCCCGGCGAATTTGGTTCAGGACAAGTTACCCGGCGGTTACGGAGTTGTGTCCGATGATGTTGTCGCAGGCGGTTACGGCGCTCTTGTGCTTTGGCTTTTAGCCGGCTTTTGGAGATAAAAACAGATAAAGGGGATAGAGATGAGGGTCGGCATTTTGACCATCGGCAATGAACTGATTAGCGGCAGAACCCAGGATACCAATGCCTCCTACATCGCCAGAGAATTGAATATCCAAGGCTGGCAGGTCCCGATCATGATGTCGGTGGATGACGATGAAACGGCCATTGCAAAGGCTCTGGACCATATTCTAGGCCAAGCGCAAGCCGTAATCGCAACAGGCGGTTTGGGCCCGACAGCCGATGACAAGACCACTGTTGCGGTTGCCCGGGCTTATGGCCTGAAGCTGTACCGTGATGAAGCCATCCTTTTGAAAATTCGAGGAATTTTTGAACGATACGGATTAAACTGGATCCCTAATAATGACAAGCAGGCCGACTTTCCGGAAGGGTCGGAGCCTATTGTCAATCCGGTGGGAACAGCCTGGGGATTTGCTCTGAATGTGCAGGGCAAGCTGATCATCGTTCTTCCCGGCGTCCCGTCGGAGATAAAACGCATGTTCCCCCAAGGGGTGCTACCGGTTCTTCGCCGTACTTTTCCGGAATCCGCTCAGGCGGTGGCTACTCGAACAATCAAACTCTCCGGGATATCGGAAGCCGAAGTGGATCAGCGGCTTGCCGATGCCGATTTGGAAGGCCGGGGGGTAGCGGTAGGTTTTTATCCTCACTTTCCGGAAATTCGGGTAGTTCTGACAGTCCGGAAGGCCAGTGAAACGGAAGCTCAAGCCCTCTTGAAAACCGCCGAAGAGCAAGTAATACAGCGGCTGGATCGTCATATATTCGCCCTCGACGACGAAACGCTTGAAGGCACAGTTGCTGCCCTGCTGACGGAGAAGAAATTGACTCTGGCCGTGGCGGAATCCTGCACAGGAGGGCTCATCACCGACCGGTTGACCGATATTTCCGGAAGTTCGGTATTTCTGGAACGAGGTGCGGTCACTTATAGCAACCTGGCCAAGACGGAACTACTAGGCGTTCCTGAAGAAACGATCAGGGAATTCGGCGCAGTCAGCGAACAAACAGCCCGGCTGATGGCCGAAGGCGTACGGAAGTTGGGGCACACTGATCTAGGCCTGTCCAGTACTGGCATTGCCGGACCGACCGGCGGAAGCGAACAGAAGCCTGTAGGAACGGTATTTGTCGCTTTGGCGGACGGCAAAGAGACCATCTGCCGAAAATATCTTTTCCGCTGGGAACGGCGGCGGGTTAAAATTGCAACTTCTCAGGCGGCGTTGACAATGCTCAAACGATATTTGGCAACAGGCGGCATGTCTGGGAAGCAGCAGGTTTGAGGCTACAAAGAAATGGGAAAGAAGGCGAACGAAAACTCCTCATTTGGCAGGGACAGGAAAAGTGAGTGACGTTGGGAATATCCGGGCTTTCCTCGCCATCGATCCTTCGGAGACCGTGCGCCAGTCAATGGCCACGCTGCAAAATCGGTTGAAATACATACTGACCGGCGCCATCAGTTGGGTTCGTCCGGAAGGCATTCATCTGACACTGAAATTTTTCGGCAATATAGCGGAAGCGGACATCGCCCGGATTTCGAATACCGTCGGACCTATTGCGGCCCGCTTTAGCCCCCTGGACTTGGAGGTGCGGAGGTTAGGGCTTTTCCCTGATTACCAGCGTCCGCGCGTAGTCTGGCTGGGTCTGGAAGGGGATATCATAAGCCTGAAAGCCCTACAGAAAGAGGTTGACCAGGAACTGGCGCTTTGCGGCTTCAGCCGGGAAGATCGAAGTTTTCGCGCTCATTTGACACTGGCCCGTATTAAATCCGTAAAAGGATTGTCCGGTCTGGATCGGGCTATGAACAAAAGTGAAACTTTTGATGCAGGCCTCTTCCGGGCTGACGCTCTGACCCTTTTCCGGAGCAATCTGACCCCCCAAGGGGCCATTTACAGTAAACTGGCAAGCTATCCTTTTAAAATTGCAGGATAGTTTGCTTAAGATATTTGATAATTGGTACCGGTAAATTTACAGGATTGCTGTGAAAAGCGATTTCCAATATCACGCATTTACTAGCGGAGGTTATCATGGGAACAGACGGAGATAGGGCAAAGGCCGTGGACCTGGCGATCAGTCAGATCGAAAGACAGTTCGGAAAGGGCTCCATCATGCGGCTGGGAGCAAAAGAACAGATCGAGGACATCGCAGTCATTCCGACCGGTGCGCTCAGTCTGGACATTGCTTTGGGTGTCGGCGGCGTCCCCCGGGGACGAATAATTGAAATCTTCGGTCCCGAATCAGGAGGAAAAACAACCCTGGCCCTGCACATCATTGCGGAAGCCCAGAAAAGAAACGGGCTGGCAGCCTTTATCGATGCCGAACACGCCCTGGATGTATCCTACGCTCGGAAAATAGGCGTTAACACCGATGACCTGCTGATTTCGCAACCGGATACGGGGGAACAGGCACTGGAGATCGCGGAAACACTCGTTCGGAGCGGCGCTTTGGACATTCTCGTTGTCGACTCCGTCGCTGCCCTTGTCCCCAAAGCGGAAATCGAAGGGGAAATGGGCGACGCCCAGATGGGGTTGCAGGCCCGGCTGATGTCCCAGGCCTTGCGGAAACTCACCGGCAGTATCAGCAAATCCAACACGACGGTCATCTTTATCAATCAGTTGCGAATGAAGATCGGGGTGTTCTTCGGAAATCCGGAAACGACGACGGGTGGCAACGCCCTGAAGTTTTATGCTTCCATGCGCCTGGACATCCGCAAATCCGGATCGATTAAATCGGGACAGGACGTTATCGGGATGCGTACCAAGGTCAAAGTAGTCAAAAACAAGGTCGCACCGCCTTTTCGGGAAACGGAATTCGATATCCTCTTCGGCGAGGGAATTTCTAAGGTTGGTGACATCCTCGATCTGGCCGCGGAGGACGGAATCGTGGAAAAGAGCGGCGCCTGGTATTCTTATGAAGGGGAAAGGCTTGGCCAGGGACGGGACAATACCCGGAGTTTCTTAAAAGAACATCCGGATCTTCTTAATAGAATTGAAGAACAAGTACGGAAACGGCATGGTTTGAGCCCCCGTCTGCAGGAACAGACTGACCCTGCCGGATGATTGGAAAAGCCTCTTCGGCAAGAGACTCCGAGGAAAAAGCTCGACAAAAGGCATGGAGACTGCTGAGTATCCGGCCTCACAGCGAGAGAGAACTCTGGAAAAAACTCCGTGACCGGGGATTTTCTTCCGAAGTTCTTGTCGGGGTTTTTAAGGAGCTGAAAGAATGCCGCTACCTCGATGATAAGGTTTATGCCTGCCAGCAAGCAAGGTATCTCGCAATCGACCGGCTGCTAGGCAATAGCAGAATTGAATATTTCCTTCGGGAAAAGGGGCTGGACACCGCCCTGATTACCGAAGCCATCAAACAAGCACGGCAGGAATTTTCAGAAACAGAAGCGTTGCGAAGATTGATTGAAAGAAAGCTTAAAAGCACCAAGCTAATTGACTTGGATGACAGGAACGCACAAAAGATTATCCGCAGCCTTTGGGGAAAGGGCTTTTCCACCGGGCTGATTTTTGAGATATTTAGGAGCATAAAAGAGGAGGAATGTCGGAATGATCAAGGCAGGAAATGAGATCAGGGAAAGTTTTTTACGATTTTTCGAGGGAAAGGGCCATACACGAGTAAACAGTTCATCCCTGATCCCTAAGGACGATCCGACACTCCTTTTTACTAATGCCGGGATGGTTCAATTCAAGAATGCCTTCCTCGGCCTTGAAGACCGGGGTTACACGCGAGCGGCCTCTTGTCAGAAATGCGTCCGGGCAGGGGGAAAGCACAACGACCTGGAAAATGTCGGGTACACCGCCCGCCATCACACTTTTTTTGAGATGCTGGGGAATTTTTCCTTCGGCGATTACTTCAAGAGAGAAGCCATTGCCTGGGCCTGGGAATTCCTGACGGAAGTTATGCAGCTTCCCAAAGAACGGCTCTGGGCAACCGTATATCAGGATGATGACGAAGCCTACCGAATCTGGCATAACGAGATGAAAGTCCCTGCAGAACGTATTGTCCGGCTGGGGGAAAAGAGCAATTTCTGGATGATGGGAGAAACCGGCCCCTGCGGCCCCTGTTCGGAAATTATCTACGATCAGGGCGAAGGAACCGGCTGCGGCCGTCCGGATTGTCACATCGAATGCGGCTGCGACCGTTATCTCGAAGTCTGGAACCTGGTGTTTACCCAGTATGACCGGGATGAAGCTGGCAAATTGACCCCGCTGCCCAAACCAAACATTGACACGGGCATGGGGTTGGAGCGGCTTGCCGCAGTTGCCCAGGGCGTGAAGAGTAACTACGACACCGACTTGTTCGCTCCCATCCTTGCAGCCATCAGCCGGATAACAGGCAAATCCTACAATAAGAACGAGGCTGACGATGTGTCGCTCCGCGTGATCGCCGATCACAGCCGGTCGGTTACTTTCCTGATCGGCGACGGCATCCTTCCCTCCAACGAAGGACGTGGTTATGTCCTGAGGAGGATCCTACGCCGGGCCGCACGTCACGGCAAATTGCTGGGCATGAACAGGCCTTTTCTTCATGAGATTTCCGCAGTGGTCATAGAGGCAATGAAAGAAGTCTATCCCGACCTTCTCGACAAGCAATCCTACATCACGAAGGTAATCCTAAACGAGGAACAGCGTTTCATGGAAACCCTCGATGCCGGTTTGAAAATTCTCCAGGAGGAAGTCGCTCAACTCAAGCAGGATGAAAAGACTGTGATACCAGGCAATGTAGTCTTCCGGCTCTATGATACCTTCGGCTTTCCGACGGACCTCACGGCCGATATCGTGCGGCAGGACGGATTAACGCTTGATGAAGAAGGATTTAAGCTGGCTATGGAAATTCAGCGGGAAAAGGCCCGTGAATCGTGGAAGGGCAGCGGCGAAGAAGCCGTTTCCGCCCTGTATCAGAAGCTGCCTACACAAGGGATCTCCACTGTCTTTGTCGGCTATGAAGGTGTTTGTGAAGCAGAATCGCAAATAACGGCCCTACTGCAAAACGACCAACTTGTGGAACAGCTCGCAGAAGGCGAGGAAGGCGAGATCATTGTAGCCCAAACTCCCTTTTACGGCGAAATCGGTGGACAAATTGGAGACACGGGAACAATCGAGGGAAAGAATTTTCTCTTTGAAGTCCTGGACACCCGCCGTCCCCTGGACAACCTGATTTCACATATCGGCCGGGTCCGGAAGGGACAGATTCGGAAAGGGGATTATGTTGTCCTAAAAGTCGCGGAAGAAAAGCGCCGAGCTACGGAAGCCAATCATTCCGGCACACATGTTTTGCAAGCCGCCCTTAAAGCAGTCCTGGGGGATCACATCAAACAGTCCGGTTCGCTGGTCAACGCCGAACGGTTGCGCTTTGACTTCACCCATTTTTCCAAGATTGAGGACGATGAACTCGAAAAGATCGAAAATCTGGCAAATTCCGTAATTCGCAGGAATTTACCGGTAGTTACGCGCGTTCTTCCTATTGCTGAAGCCATGAAAACCGGGGCGACGGCTGTTTTCGATGAAAAATACGGCGAACAAGTAAGGGTAGTCCAAATGGGGGATTTCAGTATGGAACTCTGCGGCGGAACGCATATTCAACGGACAGGGGACATCGGTTTTCTCAAAATCGTTCATGAATCAGCAATTGCCGCCGGAGTGCGGCGCATCGAGGCCGTCACCGGTCGGGAAGCAGTCAACCATGCCCGCCAGGTTGAAAATGAATTGAGGAAGGCGGCGAACCTTCTCAAAGCCACACCGTCCGAACTGTCGGACCGAGTGGAAAAACTGGTTAAAAATCAAAAGGAACTGGAAAAAGAAATTGAAACTCTAAAAAGTAAGCTCGCCGCCAAAGACTCGGCCGATCTTCTCAGCCAGGCAAGGGAAATCAAAGGCATTCGCGTCCTGACTGCAATAGTTGATGCCCCGGATGCCAAAACGCTCCGGGATTTCGGTGACAAGCTGAGGGATCGCCTTCAATCAGGAATTATCCTGGTCGGCAGTAAGGCAGACGGCAAGGCAATGCTGCTTTGTTTGGTGACGAAAGATCTTACGGACCGTTATTCCGCAGGAAACATCATTCGGGAAATCGCCCCCGTCGTCGGAGGCAAGGGAGGAGGCCGACCGGATATGGCGCAAGCCGGCGGTCCGAAACCGGAAAATTTGGAACAAGCCTTAAAACGTTTGGAGGAAATGATTTAAAAAAACCGGGAGTGTGAGAAAGCAGCCGTCAACGGCTCTTTCCCAACTCATTATCAGGTATTACATGAATAGGCCAAGCCAAAAGCTTGGCCTATTCATGTTGTTAGGAAGGAAATCTATTTTTTTGCTTTTTCTTCAACTTTCTCTGCGGTATTCTTCACCGCTTTCACCGTATCTTCAGCACCTTTCTTCACGGCGCTTTTCGCTACTTCGGCACCTTCTTCAACTTTTTTTTCGGCCTTCTTCATAGCCTCTTTTGTTGCTTCGGCACCTTCACTAACTTTCTTTTCAGCTTTCTCCAAGGCGCCTTTTGCCGTTTCAACGGCTTCATCAGCCTTCTTACCTGCCTTTTCCATGGAGCCTTCCTGTTTTTGACAACCGGAAACACCGACAACGAATACCAGGACAACCATTACCGAAAAAACACACTTTAGCAATGAAGCAATTGATCTTTTCATGATTTATCCTCCTTTATCAGTCGGTTGATTAAGTGACAAAATACAACAGTTCGGCAATGAAAATCAAGAGATAAAGACTTCTATGGATTGGACATTTTCCACGGGAATCAAACCAAGACCTGCAAGTGTTATGAAAATTCCTGCTGCAAGAAAGGGCAACCGAAAAGTGTCAGGCAACCGCCACTTTCTCTGATTTCCGACCATCTCTATGAGACTCGCTCAAATGACATTC
>MVQR01000070.1 GCA_002067815.1 Syntrophus sp. PtaB.Bin001
ATTTGGCCAAAATTCCTATACCAAATCAGGGCTCAACTTTCCCTTCTTAAAAAAGCTAATTTGGACAAGAGTGATACAATATTACTTCCTTTGTACGGTAAAGCACAAAGCGCTGTTATAAACTGCGATGTTATTTTCGCAGCTGTCAGCGATTTCAAAAACAATTTTTATTTTGCCATAAGACGATACTATCAAAAATAATCAAATACATTGTCTTTTTGTTGATCTCTTCCGTCTTTTTCCTCTTTCACAGATGAATTTCAAACCAGACTCTCATAGAAACACTTTTTCATTATTCACTCATTCCAATAGGTAGCGATGCCTGACTGGCCAAAAATAAGTTTCCATTTTCGAGAAGTGTCCTAGTAAAAAATATTTGGCATGTCTGTCGTTTATAATTTCATATTGATTTATTTGTTTGCTTTTTATAGTTAACCTAGTTTAATTTTTATAAAATATCGATATTTCACGAATAAAAAGAAAATATTTATCTCTGTGACTATTTACTCATGAAAAAAACTTTGACACAGAAAATCATTGAATCTCACCTGGTATCTGGAACTTATCTGCCGGGGGAGGAAATCGGCATTAGGATTGATCAGACCTTGACTCAAGATGCCACTGGAACCATGGCTTATCTTCAATTCGAAGCACTGAATGTCTCTAGAGTGAAAACCGAATTATCTGTCAGCTATGTTGATCACAATACTATTCAGATTGGATATGAAAATGCCGATGATCATCGATATCTGCAAAGCATCGCTGAAAAATACGGCCTTTACTTCTCACGGCCGGGAAACGGGATCTGTCATCAGGTACATCTAGAACGTTTCGGCAAACCTGGTAAAACCCTGATCGGTTCGGACAGTCACACCCCGACCGGCGGCGCTTTGGGAATGATCGCCATTGGAGCCGGAGGCCTTGATGTTGCTCTGGCCCTGGCAGGCAAACCTTTTTATCTGAACTGCCCGAAGGTGATTAAAATTCATCTCCTGGGACATCTTCAGCCCTGGGTATCCGCAAAAGACATTATTCTGAAAGTGCTTGATCTTTTCGGCACGAAGGGCAATGTAGGATACGTGTTCGAATATGCCGGCCCCGGCGTGGAAAGTCTTACTGTTCCCGAGCGGGCAACAATCACGAACATGGGGGCGGAATGCGGAGTCACCACCTCCATTTTTCCCAGTGATGAAATGACCCGACGCTTCCTGAAATCCCAGCGGCGTGAAGAGGACTGGATTGAAATCCATGCAGATTTAGATGCGAATTATGACAAGGTTGTAGAAATCGATCTATCTCAGCTGGTGCCCCTGACCGCGAAGCCAAGCAGCCCTGGAAATATCGCACCTATCAGGGAATGTGAACCTGTCATAATCGGCCAGGTTTGTTTGGGAAGTTGTACCAATTCCTCCTACAAGGATCTTGCAAGAGTCGCCAAAATTTTGAAAGACAAAGTCGTCCATCCCGATGTTAGTTTTATAATTTCTCCCGGCTCAAAGCAGGTTTTGGAAAATCTTACCCGTGATGGATACCTTGCCGAGTTGCTTGCTTCCGGGGCAAGACTTATGGAAAATGCCTGTGGATTCTGTATCGGCAATAGTCAGAGTCCCCAGTCAAAGTCTGTATCTTTGAGAACTTCCAACCGCAACTTTCCAGGTCGCTCGGGAACCCTTGATGCCGAGGTTTTTCTCGCCAGTCCGGAAGCTGCGGCAGCAGCCGTTATTACCGGCCGTTTAACAGACCCGCGGGATCTGGGCATGCCCTACCCTGAAGTGTTCATACCGGAAAAATTTTATATTGATGACCGAATGATCATAACGCCGAAGAATGCGGAAGCCGCCTCAGAGGTTTCTATCTATCGGGGGCCCAATATCGGCCCACCACCGGTAAATGATCCTCTTCCGGACAGGATCAATGGTGTCGTAACTCTTAAGGTCGGGGACAATATTACAACCGATCATATTATTCCTGCCGGAAAACGGATGAAATATCGCTCAAATATCCCGAAATATTCGGAATATCTTTTTGAAATTCTGGACAACACCTTCCATGATAGGGCGATGAAAATCCGCGAATCCGGCAGTCATAACATAATCGTTGCAGGCCTATCATATGGGCAGGGATCTTCACGGGAGCATGCGGCTATCTGCCCCATGTATGTCGGTGTTAAGGCCATAATCGCCAAATCTTTCGAGCGAATCCACGCCGCCAACCTTATCAATTTCGGCATTTTGCCGCTCACGTTCATCAACGAAGAATACTATGAGCTATTCGTTCAAGGGGATAGACTTATGCTTCCGGATATCTACCTCCGTCTTCAGGAGGGATCGCCACTAATAGTTAAAAATATGACCCGGAATATGTCTACGGAATTGGCCTGTCAGCTTTCCGGACGGCAGACTAAGATTATTCTTGCCGGTGGGGTTTTGAACAAATGTTGACTTAAATGACCTCAACAACTTTCCAGTCGAAAGAAATTAATCACCTCCTTTCGACAACCGGACATCAAAGTAATATTGAAAATGTAGAATCACGGAAATTTCATGAAAACAAAAATTCAAATCAAAACCCCCCTTGTCGAACTTGATGGCGATGAAATGACAAGGATAATGTGGCGGATGATCAAGGAAAAACTTCTATTCCCCTATCTTGATCTGTCTGTGGATTATTACGACCTCCATATCAAGCACCGCGATGAAACAAATGACCAGGTTACTGCCGATGCGGCAAAAGCTATTATGAAATATGGAGTAGGTGTGAAATGCGCTACTATAACTCCCAATGAGGAACGCGTTCGGGAATATGAGTTAAAAAAGGCCTGGAAGAGTCCGAACGCAACCCTTCGGGCGGCACTGGACGGAACTGTTTTTCGCAAACCGATTTCAGTCAGGAATATACGGCCCGCGGTATCTTCCTGGAAGAAGCCGATCATCGTCGGCCGACACGCCTATGGCGATGTTTACAGCAGCTGTGAGATTCAGGTAGACGGCCCCGGAACGGCGGAACTTGTATTTTCTCCCCTTTCGGGAAAATCCATCAGAAAGAAAATCCATTTTTTCTCTTCACCCGGTATTCTTCAGGCAATTCACAATACCGACGAATCCATTGCCAGTTTCGCCCGTTCCTGCTTCGCCTTTGCCTTGGATCAGAAGATTGATCTCTGGTTCAGCACCAAGGATACAATCTCCAAAACGTATGACGGCCGGTTCAGGGAAATCTTTAGCCGGGAATACGAACATTTCTGGAAAGAAGCATTTCAACAAGCAGGCATTGAATATTTCTTTACTCTGATCGATGATGCCGTTGCCCGGATCATGAAATCGGAAGGGGGAATCCTCTGGGCGTTGAAGAATTACGACGGCGATGTCATGTCGGACATGATCGCCTCGGCAAATGGAAGCCTGGCCATGATGACCTCTGTGCTCGTTTCCCCTCAGGGTTACTTCGAATACGAAGCGGCGCATGGAACGGTTCAAAAACATTATTATCGTCATCTCCAGGGAAAAGAAACTTCATCAAACTCCACGGCGCTGATTTTTGCCTGGTCTGGAGGTCTTCGAAAGCGCGGAGAACTCGATGCGACTCCCGAAGTCGTCATGTTTGCAGATTTCCTGGAGGCTGCCGCGCTGGAAACGATTGAATCAGGAATCATGACCGGGGATCTGCTGCTTGTCGCCGACCCCGGCCCTAATAATCGCAAAGTAAACACTGAGGAATTTATTGAAGTCGTTGCTACCAATCTGGAGAAAAAACTGACTTAGCTGGTTTCAAAAAATCTCAGTAGAAAATCCTATCAGGGATTAAGACCTCCCGGTTGTATGCCGTAGGCCGTCTTTTCCCGCAATTTACAGAAAAATGAGTATGAATAGAATCAATATCAGAGATATGTCCCTAGAGGAAATTGAAGCCTTCATCTTCCGTCTGGGTAAAGAAAAGTATCGAGCGCGGCAGATCATGAAATGGCTATATTCATGTGGGGTGGAATCTTTTGAGGAAATGACTACCCTTTCCAAGCGTTTCCGCTGCGAGATTAACGAGCGCGCCCGCATCACTCTGCCGAAAATCGAAAAGGTTCAGAAGTCTGCCGATGGAACCAAGAAAATTCTCTTTCGTCTCGAGGACGATTTTTTTATAGAAAGTGTCCTGATTCCTGGAAAAAATCACTGGACCGCCTGCATCTCCACCCAGGCCGGCTGCCGCATGGGTTGTCGCTTCTGTCTCACCGCCCGCCAGGGATTTCGTCGCAACCTTAAACCATCTGAAATAACCGGCCAATTGACTAGACTACAGTTTTCTCAACCGGAAGGCCCCGATATTAAAAGCATCGTTTTGATGGGGATGGGAGAACCTCTCGCCAACTATAAAAATACCCTGAAGGCCATCCGCATTATCACGTCGGATTATGGTCTCGGCTTTTCAAACCGAAAGATCACCCTTTCCACTTCAGGACTTGCGCCCATGATTAAACAATTGGGCAAGGATATCTGCATCAATCTCGCCGTATCCCTAAATGCTCCGGACAATTCGATAAGAAGTCAGCTTATGCCTGTTAACTGGAAGTATCCGCTGGAAGTCCTGCTTGAATCTTGCCGCAGCTATCCGATGCCCGGCCGCCGGATGTTGACCTTCGAATATATCCTCATAGACGGAGTCAATGCGTCCCCGGCTCATGCAGAAAAACTCTGCCGCCTTTTGAAAGGCATCCGCTGCAAGCTGAACCTTATCCGCTTTAATGAGTTTCCCGGTTCTCCTTTCAAATCACCTTCGGAGGAAACCGTTCTCGCCTTTCAAAAAATCCTTGTCAACCATCATTATACCGCTATCATCCGGGCCAGCCGGGGACGTGATATCCTGGCTGCTTGCGGTCAGTTAAGCGGCAAAGCCCTTGAGGAGAATATCTCAAAATGTTCCGTATGAAAATGCCATCTTCACAACCACATCGTAACAAGGGATTGATTTTATTTCTGGCAGCCTTTCTAGGCATAACTATCTTCTGGCAATTCATTCTTCTATTGACAGACTGGTTCTGGTTCCAAGAAGTCGGCTATGAACAAATATTTCTGGTATCTCTTTGGAGTAAAGCCGCAGCAGCTTTCATTTTCGGCCTGTTTTTCTTCCTTATTTTTTTTTCAAATCTTTACCTGGCCGATCGATTTTGCCGGCGGATAAACCGAAACAACGAACAGAACATATACCCTTTTCCACTTCACTTGCCTTCAGTAGGCTCTCTAAGTAATTTCATCATCTCTATATCCATCCTCTTCAGCGTTATTGCCGCTCTTCGAGCGACAGACCAATGGGAAAACATCCAGCGTTTTTTTCATGCCACTCCATTCAACATTAATGATCCATTATTTCATATAGATATCAGCTTTTATGTCTTTAAGCTCCCTCTGCTGCAAAATATTTACTCCTGGTTATTTTCCGTCCTGCTCCTAACTGCCGTTTCAACCGGAATAATTTATTTTCTGCGCGGCTCTTTTCTTTTTTACCCTCCGAAAACTATCCAGATTCTGCCGGCTGCCAAAAAACACATGCTGATAATTATTGCAACATTGTTCTTCCTGGGATCTTTCGGTTTCTGGCTGCAACTCCTGGAGATTCTGTTTACAAAACGTGGTGTTGTTTTCGGTCCCGGCTACACAGACGCAACAACCCAATTATGGGTACTCAGAATGCTTGTCGCAATCAGCATCTTTTGTGGGATCAGCATAATTGTTTTTGCATATCAGAAAAAATGGCAATTGCCGGCCTTTACTCTACTGATTTTTTTTCTGTTTTTATTTGTCGGTCGAGGCATCTATCCTTCCCTTGTCCAGAAACTAAAGGTTGTTCCCAACGAAATTTCCTTGGAACGTCCATATTTGGAAAAAAATATCAAATATACCCAAATAGCATATAATTTAAACAATATAGTAGATCGAGAATTTCCTACGGAAGATAATTTATCTCAAGCTGATCTCCGGAAAAACGATCTGACAATCAAAAACATACGCCTATGGAATCATGCGCCTCTGTTACAGACATACAGCCAGATGCAGGAAATCAGAACTTATTATAAGTTTATCGACATCGACAATGACCGCTATTTGATAGACGGCGAATATCGCCAGATTATGCTCTCTCCCCGAGAACTGTCTTATTCTTCATTACCATCACGCACATGGGTCAATGAACATCTTACCTACACTCATGGATATGGTGTCGTTATGGGACCAGTCAACAGGATTTCCCGGGAGGGACTTCCGGAATTTTTTATTAGGGACATTCCCCCAATTTCTTCAACCAATGTCAAAATTACACAACCAAAGATTTATTATGGAGAAAAATCCAATGATTATGTTTTTGTAAAGACGAGAAGGCCTGAATTTGACTATCCCTTGGGTAACAAGAATGTATATTCAAGTTACGACGGCAAAGGCGGAGTTTCGCTTTCTTTCTGGAAAAAACTTCTGTTTGCCACGCGCTTTGGTTCAATGACTATTCTATTGTCCGATGACATAACTTCAGGCAGCAGGATAATGTACTATCGCGATATCAACGAGCGTATTTCACATATACTTCCCTTTATGCAACTTGACAAAGATCCTTATCTTGTTATCACCCCTGAAGGAAAACTTGTCTGGTTCGTTGATGGCTACGCGGTGACCAAGCATTTTCCTTATTCGGAACCAACGCCCGGAGTCGGCAATTATATTCGCAATTCTTTGAAGGCAACCGTTGATGCCTATGACGGAACGGTTCAACTTTATATCAGCGATCCTAACGATCCTATTATAAAAACCTACGCCCGCATTTTCCCTGATGTATTCAAGCCACTTTCTGCAATGCCGCGGGAACTTCAACGTCATGTCCGTTATCCCGAAGGAATGATGTCCATTCAAGCACGGATGTTTCGCGCCTATCATATGGAAGATCCACAGGTATTTTACAACAAGGAAGATTTATGGACGATTCCACGCAAGTTTGCTCAGGAAAAGAATGAAGAAATGCAACCATATTACACAATAATGAAACTTCCCGATGAGAGTAAGGAAGAATTTATCTTGCTCCTGCCTTTTACCCCGAGCAATAAAGACAATCTTTCAGCATTGATGGCTGCCCGCTGTGATACGCCAAATTACGGGAAAATGATAGTTTACCATTTTCCCAAGCAGAAACTTGTTTATGGAACGCGACAGATCGAAGCTCGAATCGATCAGGATACGGAAATTTCCAAGCAGTTATCCCTTTGGAACCAGGGTGGATCTCAAGTTATTCGGGGAAGTCTCTTGGCTATTCCTATTGAAAAGTCAATTCTTTATGTAAGTTCTCTGTATCTTGCCGCGGAAAAAGGTCAACTCCCGGAATTGAAAAGGGTTATTGTTGCCTATGGAAACATGATTGCTATGGAAGAAAATCTTGAACAGGCTCTCCAACGCATTTTCGGTGGAGGTTTTGCCAAGGATTTGGAGACTCCTCCTACAAATAAACAAGTCAAACTGGATGCTGACAAAGAGCAAACAGATCGACAAATTGGTCTCAAAGCGCTGGATCATTACAGAAGGGCTCAGAATTCTCTCAGACAGGGCAATTGGAGTGCTTATGGCGAAGAATTGGAAAAGATGTCAGATCTGTTGAAGAAACTTGAGAATAGATGATAACAATAACTAAGAAGCCGGCAGGATTGAAATATTACGCTGAAATGCCTGCATAACACGTTGGGTAAAACGTGTGTTGGGGTCTCTGTTAATGGGCAATTGTATTATCATTCGTTTTGCCCGATAAAGACCGACATTATAGGCATATAACGCCCTTCGAATACTTTTGAATTCTCCAAGCAACTTTGACAAAAAACAGACGCCTATTTCGATGTTCTTTTTCGGATCAAACAGCTCTGATGAACCTTTGTAAGATATCTCTGCTTCATGAGCTATTTCCCGGGCTGTATCCGGTTTCAGCTGCATAAACCCTCTGGAGCCATCGGGAGAAGTAACATCATGCCTGTAGCCGCTTTCCACTTCGATAAGTGCGAGGACGAGGCGATAATCTACGTTGTACGACCGGGATTGTCTCCAGATCGTGCCAGCAACAACTTGCAAATCGTCATCACCCAGCTTAACCCGCTTATCCTTCAAATGTTGAAATACCTTATGGATAGCAGCTTTCTCCGATTTTCCCTCATCACACTTCACTTCTGAGCCAGGGAAATTAGCATAAATCAGGGAGATTAAAGCAAGGCATGATAAAACACTGAAATATTTCTTTCCGTATTTTCTCATGGAGATTGGTTAACATAAAAAAACACATTATGTCAACCTTATTTCGCCTAAGGCTATTCCCTTAGGTCATACAGACACATGACCCATAATGATACTTAATTGTTTTCCCTGATCTTTTTTATGCGATAGAATTTCTCCAAGGGAAATATGAAGAATTACCGTAACGATTTTTACAATGATTTTTATATGAAAAAGATAAAAGGTTGCTACTTGCAGCTAGAGGAGATGGTTCATAATGGACCTTCATATCGTTATGGCCAAGCCTTCAATGTGAAAAAAACCGAACTTATTAGGCGAAGGAAAACGCTGCAATGCGTTACCTGGAATAGGACAATTCTTCTATTCTTTTTTTGGATTTTGCACTCCATTCAGTATCTGGAGCCAATTTTACGACCTCTTGGAACGCCGCTTTTGCCTTTTCCCTGTTCTTCTGTTCCATAAAGCATTGCCCGATCCAATAATAAGATTCTGCATCGTTAGGATTCAATTCAACCGACCTCTGTAAATGTTTAAGCGCCTCATCCATTTTGCCTTGAGAATAAAGAACAATTCCCCAAT
This sequence comes from Syntrophus sp. PtaB.Bin001, assembly GCA_002067815.1. Taxonomy (GTDB): domain Bacteria; phylum Desulfobacterota; class Syntrophia; order Syntrophales; family Syntrophaceae; genus Syntrophus. The sequence goes on from MVQR01000070.1 coordinate 8,820, forward strand.
TTTTCTCAAGAATAGGCAGAAGGACTGGATTGATTTTATTGGCAACGGCCAACTTATATTGTCTTATCGCGGAATCGTAGTCACCTTTCCTGTAATAAGCCCAACCCATGTTGTAATGAGCGAACGCAGGCGTGTCATAAAGTATATTCGACAGCGCTTTTTCAAAAGCTTCAATAGCCTCGTCCCATTTGCCCATACCGCTATAAATCACACCCAGGAAGTTGTATGCTTCGGAATAGTTTGCATCCAGACTTATCGCTTTTTTCAACTCTTTGATAGCCAGCTCATTAAGTCCCTTTCCGTAGTAGTATGAAACACCCAAAAGATAATGAACCTGAGGGTTCGGCTTTCCGAGCTTCTCAGCCAGAAGAAGCTCCTTGATAGCAGCGGTATAGTTATCCGCATGGACATGAGCAGTACCGATATTCAAATGATTATCGGCCTGTTCCTGATCCCAAGGGGTTGTTGCACATCCGGCAACCCAGAGAAATAATCCGATAATTACTCCTATTTTTACGAAAAATTTAATATTCATA
>MVQR01000071.1 GCA_002067815.1 Syntrophus sp. PtaB.Bin001
AATCCGATACCGGATTTCGGCATTGTAATATCCTTTATTATCATAAAGTTCCTGAATTTTCTGGACATCGGCTTTGACCTTGTCCAGATTAAGTATCTGACGAGGCTTGACGCTTATCACCGCTTCCACGTCACCCGTACTGACGGCCTTGTTTCCCGTAATCTTGACCTCGGCAATCATGGCCTTTTCCTGAACGACAAAGACAAGAACCCGTCCTTCAGGGGTATCCGAGACATCCGTCGATACATTGTCAAAATAGCCCATTTTGTAGATGGCTTTGAGGTCTGCCGAAACATCGTCTTCAGAAAAAAGACCGCCCTGCCGACTTTTCAGAACCTGTTCAATCGCACTGGTTCCGATCTTTCGGTTGCCCTGAATTTCGACTTTGGCAATGCGCAGTTCCGGCTTAACTTTCAGCAGTACCGCCGATTTGATATCGGCTGCCAGTTTATCAACCTGATTCCGGCCTTTCCCTTGAACAAAAAGAGGAGGCAGGAGTTTCCCCTGACGGATATCAAGTATCCGGATATCGGCGCTGAGACTTTCCCCGAATTCAGATATACTTCCCATAATTACATATGCGGCGCCGGTATCACGACCGATTTTAAAACCCAATTCCTCGTTGATCGACCGGCCGGCAATGGCACCGGAGTATGCATTCTCTTCAATAAGCAGAACATCCTTGGTTTTTCGGAACTCATTGGAAAGATACTGTTTATTCGCCTCCTGCAATTGGGCTTTATCAGCAGGAGCAAAAATATCGAAGGGAAGAACAACAATACGCTTCACCTCTTCGGCTAATAGGTTTCCCGATGCCAGAAGAAATGCGGCGAAACCGATCAGACAGATTCTGTAAAACGAAAGGGGCATTCTTTTATGCACTGTAAATTTCTCCATCCCGTAAGCCGATGCTTCGCGACATTCTACCGGCTAAAGACTGATTATGAGTTACCACAATCAGGGTGATTCCTTTTTGCCGGTTAAGTTCCAAAAGAATATCCTCAATTTTCCTACCGGTTTCCGTATCGAGATTTCCTGTGGGTTCATCAGCGAGAAGGATTTCCGGTTCCATAACCAAAGCCCTGGCGACCGCGACCCGCTGTTGCTCTCCGCCGGAAAGCTCAGCAGGTTTGTGCGTCAACCTATCACCAAGTCCTACATCATGCAATATCGTTTCCGCCTTTGCAAGAGCGTTTCGTCTCGGCATGCCGCTTATCAGAGCCGGCATCATTGCATTCTCAAGGCTATTGAACTCCGGCAACAAATTGTGGAACTGAAAAACGAAACCAATCATCCTGTTTCTGAAAGCAGCCAGCTTCTTTTCCTGCCAGCGGAAGACATTCACTCCATCAAACAGGACTTCTCCGGATGTCGGGCGGTCCAATGTACCCAATATGTGAACAAACGTTGTTTTTCCAGCGCCGGAAACCCCCAGGATAGCAAGAGAATCCCCATCATCGATTCGCAGGTCCAGCCCCCGAAGCACTTCTATTCGGTTACCGTCCTTGATAAATGTTTTTTTGAGGTTATTTACCTGGATCATATTAATTAATTATTCATTTCGCAATGCCTCGGCAGGATCGAGGCGCGCCGCCCTTCGGGACGGATAGAGCGTTGAAAGAAAAGAGATCAGGATTGATCCTGCCACTATAATCGCGACATCTGTATAATCCACCCGGCAGGGCAGTTCGTTGAGGTAATAGACATCTCCCGGAAGTATCTTGAATCCGAAAAGTCTTTCTATGAAAACGGATAGCTGCGACAGATTATAAGCCAGAATAAGCCCTGCCATGCATCCCAGGGTGGTTCCAATAGTCCCGATAGTCAGCCCCTGGAAGACAAAGATCTTCATAATGCTTGCCGATGTGGCTCCCATGGACTTGAGAATCGCAATGTCTTTGTTTTTTTCCATTACCACCATAATCAGAGTGCTTATTATATTAAAGGCGGCAACTAGCACGATAAGGCTGAGAATGATGAACATCACCCGCTTTTCCAGTCTAAGCGCGGAGAAAAGATTTTTGTTCATTTCCATCCAGTGTCGGGCCCAGTAAGGAAATCCAAGCTTTTTTTCAACCGACCTGGCAATGACATCGGCGCGATAGATATCGTCCACTTTGATCTCCAACCCCGAAACCGTATCGCCAAGGTTTAGAAAAGCCTGACAATCTTTGAGAGAAATATAAGCCAAGGTGGAATCATATTCATAAAATCCCGAATCGAAGATTCCGACAACAGCAAATTTCTTCATTCTGGGGACAAACCCCATGGGTGTGGAGATTCCCATGGGGGTAATTATATACACGGAATCATGAAGAATAAGCCCTAGATTTTTAGCAAGCTCCTTGCCGATCACGATCCCGGGTAGGATTTCAGGTTCTCCCCCGGAAAGTTGTTCCCGGCGTTCCGGTTCCGCAAGGGAATTAACGCTTCCGGCTTGCATCCGGCCTAAATCAATGACCCTGAAGGCGTCTTTCAACGACAATCCTCTCAGGACAACGCCGCTGACACTGTTTTCACTCTTCAGCATGACCTGACTGTATATGAAAGGGGTGCTTGCCACAACCCCCGGCACCCCCTGGACCTCTTGCATTACCTGAGGATAGTTTTTCATCATGCCCTGATATTCCATCAGAACGATGTGGGAATTAATACCCAGAATCTTGTTGCGCAGATCAGTTTCAAAACCGTTCATTACGGCAAGAACAATAATCAGCGCCGCCACCCCCAAAAATATGCCGGCAATGGAAATGAAGGTGATGATGGACACGAACACCTGCTTACGCTTTGCCCGGAGATAACGCAAATTAATAAAAAATTCATAGGACATTTTTATGAACACCGATGGATATGCTTTAACATTTAAAAAATAGATATGGTAAGCTTATCCTGACTTATTCCTTCGTACGCATTTGAGGAAAAAGAATGACATCACGAATTGACGGCGAATCTGTAAAGAGCATTATCAAACGGTCGATTCCGATACCCTCCCCTGCAGTCGGCGGCATGGCGTATTCCAGAACCCTTATATAATCTTCATCCATTACATGCGCCTCTTCGTCTCCTTCGTCCCGTTCCTTAAGCTGCGCGAGAAAGCGTCCGCGCTGGTCTTCCGGGTCATTCAACTCTGAAAATGCATTGGCAATCTCCTTGCCGGCAATGTACAGTTCGAAGCGGTCGGTAAGACCGGGATCTGCCGCATTGCGCTTCGAAAGTGGAGAAACCTCAACTGGATATAAAGTTACAAACGTTGGTTGAATAAGATTTTTTTCCACAACTTCTTCAAAAATAGCGGTGATTAGTTTACCCAAAGGATCGTTTTCCTTGACTTCAAGGCCCAATTCACTGGCGCAGGCAAAAGCCTTGGCCTGGCTTTCCAGGATGTCCGGCGCGATGTTTCCGTAATGTAAAATCGAATCTTTCAAGGAAATGCGCGGCCAAGGCGGCGTCAGATCGATCTCCATCTCTTGATACCTAAACTTCAGCCCTCCGAAAACACGCTTTGCAACATGCGCAAACAATTCCTCCGTCAAGGTCATCAGGTCCTCAAAAGTCGCGTAAGCCTGATAGAACTCCATCATCGTGAATTCGGGATTGTGGAAGGTTGACATCCCCTCGTTGCGGAAATTCCGGTTGATTTCGTAAACCCGTTCCAATCCCCCCGTTATAAGTCTTTTCAGATAAAGCTCCGGTGCTATCCGGAGATAAAAATCCATTCCCAATGCGTTGTGGTGTGTTTTGAAGGGACGTGCCGTGGCGCCGCCGGCCTTAGGCTGCATCATGGGGGTTTCCACTTCCAGAAAATCCCTTTCATCCATAAACTGGCGTATGGCTTTAATGATCCGGCTTCGGGTGTAAAAAATTTCCCGAACCTTTGGATTGACAATCAGATCAAGATGACGTTGCCGGTACCTGGTCTCAACATCGGTCAAACCATGCCACTTTTCGGGCAAAGGCCTAATGGCCTTCGACAGCAGCCGAAATTCATCCACTTCTATTGTCAACTCCCCGGTTTTAGTCCGGATAGGTTTGCCGCATAAATAAACAATATCGCCTACGTCCAGCCGCTTGAAAAGTGAAAATCCGGAATCTCCGATGCTGTTTTTGTGAAGATACGCCTGAATTCTTCCTTTTCTGTCTTGAATATTAATAAAGGCCGCTTTCCCAAAATTTCGGACCGCCATCAGTCGTCCCGCAAGAGTAAACCGCTCGTTAAGCCCGGAAAGAAAATCATTATCGGCGTCTTTGAAACGTTCCAGAATTGACGCCGTTGTATCGCCGACATGGATACCATTGGGGTATAAGTCAATCCCCTCCGCCTTCATTGCATTAATCTTCTCAAGCCGCTTCTGTAAAAGCTCACTATCCGCCATATCTCCACCTTTACACTGTTTATAAAGCGAACTTCACTATCTTTTTTTTACTTATTAGTCAAGAAGGTTTTGGAAACACTTGCAGTTACAGACTTATGTCGGTCTTACCTATATATTGAATGGAACATTTATAAGATTGCCAATTTTGAGTGATTTGTGTATAGCAGAAACTGTCGCAGTAAATTATGACACGGAAGGATAAGGAAAATTCTATGATCAATAAAGCGATTCTTGTAGGCAGGTTGGGAAAAGATCCGGAAGTGCGTTACACGCCTGATGGCGCCATGGTCACCAGTTTCAGCATAGCAACGGATGAACAGTGGAAGGATAAAACCGGCGAGAAAGTCCAAAAAACCGAGTGGCACAATATTGTAACCTTCGGCAAGCTTGCAGAAATATGTGGGAATTACTTAGGAAAAGGACTTCTGGTCTATATCGAAGGCCGAATAAGGACGCGTTCCTGGGACGGGAAGGACGGCATAAAAAGATATACAACGGAAATTATCGCAACTGATATGAAAATGCTCAGTCCGAAAGGTGCGGACCGAAACGAGGCCAGGGTCTCACCTGAAGGGCACTTCTCTCCTTTCAACGATTCCTCACCCTTGCCCGAAGATGATGTCCCCTTCTAAGGGTGGATAAGATCCGCTGATATTATACTTCAAATCACAAAGAAGGCATCAATTAAACAAAAAGGCGAAATTAGACTGCGATTATTATGTAAGCACATTTTGAGTACGGAGATTGCATTGCGTCGCAAAGGCAATCTCCCAGCCACTTTTATTTCGGCTCAATCTTCTTTGTATTGTTAGTGACGTCTATTTCATCAGATTCATTCGTCGCTTTTTTGAAGTTTTTGATTCCCTTCCCGATGGCGCCTCCGATCTCCGGAAGCTTGCCGGCACCAAAGATGATCAGGATAATTACCAAAACGACCAGCAATTCAGGCATACCAATTCCAAACATAGGTTTCGTTCTCCCTTGCGCTCGATAATTCATAAAATGAAACTAATCAGCGCAATTTCTTATATTTTGTTTCATAACATAAAATAACATTCTTCCGTTGTCAAACGGATCGTTCAGGGAAAATGCCGTTTGAAGACGCAACCCGTCAGGGAAGGTTGAGATGAACCACCTGCCCCTTTTTCCCCAGATTTTCCAGTTTTCTTCCCTGGAACGAAACAATTACGCCAGCCGCATTGCCGATATCAAGGGTAAAATGTTCCTGCGCTTTGCGTTCAATTCTTTCCCCGGGCTTCATCATGATCTGGGCCGTCTTTTGTTTATCAGTACGGATTTGCAACCACGTTCTTTCCTTAGCTTCAATAATAAGAAGATAAGGCCCATGAATTCCTTTGTTATCCTGTGGTCCAGCATCAGCTGAGTTTACAGTGACGGGAACATTTGTGATATTGCGAGAAGAGGCATTCGGCAAGGAAGGAAGCGGAGGATTTACCACGACAGTCGCTTGAGACGGCGATACATTCGGTGTTGCCTGTAAAGGCGTTGCCGACAGGGGGAGAACTTTATCGCTTTTAGCTGCCGTGTTGTCTTCAGATGAAGTTATCCGGGATGTCTCACTGCTGGCAGCAACATTTCCCTGACTGATCTTCGAATCTCCTATAGACTTGTCAGCATTCCAAAAAGAATTTAAAAACCAGACCGAAATGGCGATAAGTAGTAAGATAGCGACTCCAACAGCAAGATATTTCCAAAACCGCTTGTCAATATTAACGGAAGCTGAGTCGACACCTTCCTTCTTTAGAACAGGCGGCGCAATCCTCTCCTCCGTCTTTTTGAAGTGTTCTAACATCGATTGGCTGTCGGCACCGAGAAAATCGGCATATTTCCGGATAAAGTTCCGAGCATACACGCCTGGCGGCAAGAGATGAAAATCGCCTTTCTCAATCGAATCAAGGATAGTGACACTTATCCTCGTCTTTTCATTTACATCCTTCAACGAAAATCCTTTTGTTTCCCTAAGGGTTTTCAAATCAGATCCCAGTGATCTCAGGGCTTCGTTGTCTTGTTCTTCACTCATGATCTTAGGCCTTTCTCTTCTCCAGTAACCATATTTACATCAACTGAGTTTCGCTTAACACCAATTTGCAGGCTCTGCAACACAAAGTTATTTCAGTTCCAGATCAAAGATGATAGTAAGGCGGCAGGGCAGAGGCGGCACAGGCATACATACATGAAGTATGTCGAAAAACTGATAACGCAGCCAACGGAACTACCGCTTTGATATGGAATTGGAATCACGTCTGGGTGGAGCGCCCTTTATCCTGGCATTTTTCTTCTTTTTGTGTTTACTGTTTCTTTATTATCAATATCGTTTTCTTCAAGAACTTCTATGCTGGAGACATTATATAAAATGAGCGAGTTTACCGAGTTTGCCGTTCAGACTGCCAGAGAAGCGGGACTGCTGCTAAAAGACAGGCTGAATGCCCCCCATAAAATTGACTACAAAGGAGCCATCAATCTAGTCACGGAAACAGACCGGATGTCCGAGGCTTTGATTCTTGAACGACTCCAACAACGTTTCCCTAATCATTCGATACTGACGGAAGAGTCGGCCGAAAGCGACAAAGATTCAGATTTTCGCTGGATTATCGATCCGCTGGACGGAACGACCAACTATGCTCACGGTTATCCCGTCTTTTGCGTCTCAATCGCCTTGGAACATAAGAAACGCATTATCGTCGGGGTTGTTTACAATCCCATGATGGATGAACTCTTCCTTGCAGAAAGGGGGCGGGGTTCCTGGCTGAACGACCGGCGAATTCAGGTATCGGAAACGGCGGATCTTTCCCAAAGCCTTATAGCAACAGGCTTCCCGTACGACATTAGGGAAAGCAAGATTAACAATCTGGATCATTTCAATTCTATGGTAAAGCAGGTTCAGGCAATTCGCCGCGCCGGTTCCGCTGCTCTCGATATGGCTTATGTAGCTGCAGGCCGGTTTGACGGATTCTGGGAGTTAAAACTGATGCCCTGGGATACGGCGGCTGCCTCACTCTTGATTCTGGAGGCAGGGGGAAGCATTTCGAATCTTTACGGTCATGAATTTTCGCTCAAAGCCCCTCACGTGCTTGCTTCAAACGGTAAAATCCATCAATCCTTGATTCAGGCCCTTCAAAAAACGCTTTCATAAAGCGTAAAACATTCATCAAGCACTTTTCTTCAAAGAGGCATTTCCATCAGTGCGATCTCCTGTAAGTACGTCCCGGACTACAGTCCTCAAGGTCATCAAGGTAAAGGGTTTCGTGATCGCACCTTTGAAACCGTAGTCTCTAAATGATTGGACAACAGGATCGTTTGAATAACCGGTTGTAATAATGGCTTTGACATCCGGATCAATTTCAGACATTTTTTGGACTGCCACTTTGCCCCCCATGCCCCCCCGAATAGTCAAATCGAGGATGACAAGATCGAATGGTCGTCCTTTTTTCATGGCTTCTACATAAAGTGCCACCGCCTCATCGCCATTACCGGCGGTAACCACATCAAAACCAAGATAAGTCAATATCTGTCCCATAACCTGTCGGACAGTTTCTTCATCGTCCATAATCAGAATTTTCCCCTGAGCGCCGGCTGATATCTGATCGACATCTTCATGGGACAGCACTTTTTCTTCAGGAGAAGCGGGAAGATAGACAGTGAACAATGTACCTTTGCCGGTCTCTGTCCTATAAGAAATAAGCCCTTCGTGTTTTTTGATAATAGAATGGCAAATTGCCAATCCCAACCCCATACCCTTGATATCGCCCAGAGGCTTTGTTGTAAAATAAGGATCAAATATTTTGGAACGATATTCTTCCGGGATACCATGCCCCTGATCTTCCACAGACCATTTCACATATGCCCCTTCCTTGAGTGCCGGTTTTACATCTTCCGAGATAAGGACATTTTCAGCACGCACCCTTATCTCTCCTCCTTCAGGCATGGCCTCGCGGGCATTCCGCACCAAATGGAGAACTACCTGCTGCATCTGTCCTTCGTCAATCAAAACAGGCCAAAGGTTTTCCGGCAATTCAAAGATGCACTGGACATTGGAACCGCTCAGGGCAATACTGGCCGATTCTCTCAGAAGACGATCAAGCACCTGAACTTTTTTCAGAGGACCTCCTCCCTCGGAAAAGGTGATCAGCCGCGATGTCAACTCTCTGGCCTGAATACAGGCCGATTCCGCCCTGCTTAACTCTTCAAAAATCTGGTCATCCCCTTTGATGATCATTTTTACCAGGGAAATGGTTCCCATGACCACAGCTAACAGATTATTGAAATCATGAGCAATCCCCCCGGCAAGTATCCCGATGGATTCAAGCTTATGGACTCTGGTAAGCTCTTCTTCCATTCGTTTTCGGTCTGTAATGTCATGTATGATAGAACAAAGATGCAACTGTTCATCGACATGAATCGGGCCGGTATAAATTTCCACGTCCCTGATTCGTCCATCCGATAGACGATGCCGGGAATAAAAATTTTGGCATTGCGATGCATTGGCCCAAAAGCCTTGATCCAAGGTCAACATATCAATGTCGCTCATCGTCATCCGCCTCATCGTTTCCCGATCGTAAGCATAAAAATGACACGCAGCAGGGTTTGCATCGATAATCCGGCCATTCTCAGGATTGGTCAGCAACATGATCGTATGGTTGTTTTCGAAGAGAGTTCGATACCGCTCCTCACTTTCTTCCAGCGCCGCTTCCGCGATTTGATATTTCAGGATCTCCTCGGACAAGGCCCGATTGGACTCTTCCAGTTGGATTGTCCTCTCCTGAACCCGCCGTTCGAGATTTGTTTTAAGCAATTCCAGTTCATGATTCTCCTTGCGCCACGCATCGAGAACCTCCATGTACTTTAAAAGGACGCCTTCATTT
>MVQR01000072.1 GCA_002067815.1 Syntrophus sp. PtaB.Bin001
GTTTCTCGCCTTGTTCTGATGCCGAACCTCGAAGTTGAGATAAACTTTATCTTCTTTACCGAGCTTTCCAACAAGAGCAATTAATTCACCCTTTTTTACCAAATCGTCCAGCAGAACCTTGCGGACTTTTAGATGCGTATAAACTGTGGCAAAATTATCGGCGTGTTTTAATATTATCGTCTCGCCATAATCCTTCAGCTCCGCTGAAAAAATTACTGTTCCGCCGGCCGCGGCAACAACTGGGGCCATATCCCTGGCGCTGATGCTGATCCAATTATAATACATTCCGTTGGGCTGAATCCCGAAGCGTGAGATAATCTTGCCCTTCACGGGCCAGATGAAACGCTTCTTATCAAACTGCACCTTTCCGTAAGCGCCTGCCTCCAGATCTTTTTTACGCACCGGTCTGACATCTGATGTTGCCGGAAACGACAAAGGGATCGGCAAATCCTCTCTGGAAGATGAAGGCTCCTCTGCCGTAACGACTGTTTCTTTTGGTCTCTCGGGAGACTGTTCAACCTTGCTTTCTGAAGGAGGCTGAATCGGGGTTTGGCGAACGATTTCCGAGGGTGGATTGTTTCGAGTTTCCGATGAAGGGCTGTTTACAGAAGCGGTGTCCCGTTCCGCCTGCTTCCTGGAAACCGATATCTTCTGTACCACGGATTTATTCCGGCCGGAAGTGGCTTCCTTTTTCCTCAGCAACAGCATAACGTCTTCAACGACTTCCGTCGCATCAGGAATGAAGATGACCTGATCGACTTCAATTAACCGGGGATCTTCGACGTTATTGACTTCAGCCAAATCCTGGACATGAACATGATAAGCCCTGGCGATGCTGTAAAGGGTCTCTCCTTTTTTAACCCTGTGATAAACACCCTTCAGCTTTCCTGATTTATAGCCATAGCCGTTGGAAAAAATAAATGGCAGAAGTAGTAGTAACAGAAGCAAAAAGATGAGATGTTTTTTTGAAGGGATTAATCTGTTCAGAGCAGGCTCCTTATTTCGTAAATCGATTAAGGTATCAGCCGGACCAGCCATACTCCCCGATAAGGTCTACAAAACGGCATCCGCCCAGATTTTCTTTTTTAAGATCATTGATATCTTCCGATAGCCTCGTGACTTTCATGAGTTCCTGAAGATATCGGCCACCTACGGGCACGACCAGCCGCCCGCCTATTTCCAATTGCTCAACCAGGGGCAGCGGTATCTCCGGCGCTCCCGCCGTAACAAGAATAGCATCGAAAGGCGCTTCCTCTTTCCAACCATAAGTACCGTCTCCGACCCGGATGGCTACATTATAATATCCGAGATGATCCAGTATGCGGCGGGCGTTACCGGCCAGCGACGCGATCCGTTCTATGGAAAGAACGTGATCAGCCAATTCCGCCAAAAGAGCGGTCTGATATCCCGACCCCGTACCTATTTCTAGGACTTTTTCTCTTCCTTTCAGATCCAAGGCGTCAGTCATCATGGCAACCATGTAAGGTTGGGAGATGGTCTGCATTTCGCCTATGGGAAGCGGATTGTCATTGTAGGCCTGATCCGCCAGGGCTTCCTCTACGAAAAGATGGCGAGGAATTTTGGACATCGCCTCCAGGATACGAGGGTTCCTTATTCCCCTTTCCCGAATCTGGGTTTCGACCATTTTTAATCGCTGTTTTTGAAACCTGTCCATCATAGATCGCACAGATGTCCCTTCCGTTCGGGAATTTGATAGAATTTTTCCACCCAATGGTGCCGCCTCATGCCCAAGGCCTCGCGAGTAATAATCAGATAGTGATAGCGGAGTTTCGCATTTTCTCTCAAATCATTATACTGAGAAATCTTCTTATTGATTTCTTCGATCACCATCGATTTGGGCATCCAGTTATCTATTTTTTCGATGCCGGACATGGCATTTCCGGACTGACGCCCGTTGAAACACGACAGAAGCTGATCAATATCATCTTCCAGGTTTTGCAACTGCTCCAAGATCCGTGAAACCTGCTCGCTTGCCCGGCTGAGAACTTCAGCTTTCTCTTGAAGAAACTCCTCCTGAAGAATATCTTGAAGGTTTTTTTGCGGAAGAATCATTATATGTTACTCCACTTAACAGATCTTTCCGGGAAAACCGGAAGAGTCTGTAACATGTTAAATAGAAATAAATTTCCTCAATTATAAAGCCTGAAATTACTATCATTGAACCTCATAATTTTCAACCAAAAAGGCAAGTCATTATGTCCGGGAGGTTTGTTGTTTTTACTTTACATCATGCCTTTCTTTACATTAGTAAAAGCACGAAGGGAGAATTGATATGGTAAACAAGGCAACAGGCGATGCCATGTCGCAGGCCGTAAGGAACGCATACCGGAACGGCAGCGAAGATGAGACCATGGAACCTTTGGTACGTGTAGACACAAACGGGCAACCCCTTGGCCGTATTCAAAAAGAAGATTCCGTTATTTTTTATAATATCAGGGGGGAACGGGAAATCGAACTGACACGCAGTTTGACTGAAAAAGGTTTTAATTCGTTTTCTCCGGTAGTGGATTTATCTCCGGCCTTCGCCACCATGATCGAATACCAGAAGGGATTGGATGTGCAGGTGGCTTTTCCTCCGGAAGGCGAAGTCCATGATACTCTCAGTGATGTTCTCGCCCGCCATGGCTTTAAACAAGCCAAAATCACCGAAGCGGAAAAAGCGGTCCATGTGACATACTTCCTCAACGGGAAAAAAGAGCAGCCGCTGCCTGGTGAAGAACGAATCATCGTCCCCACCCGCAAGGATGTCCACCTCTTCGATGAAGCACCGGAAATGTCCATTGAACAGATTTCCCAGGCCGTCGTCGATAAAATTCACGACCCCTCCTGCCGCTTCATCTTCGCGAATTTTCCCAACGTGGATGTGGTAGGCCATATCGAGAACGAAAAGGCCATCATCAGCGCAGTGGAAGCGGTCGACCGTAATGCCGGGAAGGTCATCGATGAAGCCCGGCGGCAAGGCTTGACTGTCATAGTTACCGCCGACCACGGCACGGTGGAAAAATGGCTTTATCCTGACGGCGCAATCGACACCGGTCATACGGACAGTCCCGTCCCGTTTATCCTGATCAATGGCACCCCTGACCTCCAATTGCGAACGGACGGCGCACTGACGGATATCGCCCCGACAGTACTCCAATTGCTTCGCCTTCCGGTTCCATCCTTAATGACCGGCCGATCCCTCATCTCCAATCCCGGCCCCAAACAAATCAGGGCGGCGCAACGCCTGCTGGTTCTAATCCTGGACGGCTGGGGAGAAGGCTCCGGCGAGCAGGGCGATCTTATCGCCAAAGCCGACACACCGACGATGGATGCCCTCAAGAAGTCCTTTCCCTGGACAGTGCTGAAAGCCTCAGGCGAAGCCGTCGGATTGCCGATTGGAACGGTCGGCAATTCCGAGGCCGGTCATCTTCACATCGGCGCCGGTCGGCAGATTTATGCAGACCGTGTCCGGATAAACCGGGCTATTGAGGACGGTACTTTTTTCGAGAACGAGGCTTTTCTCAATGTGATGCGAACGGCAAAACAGAACGGAAAGGCTCTCCACCTCATGGGCATCGTTTCTTTTTTCAGTTCCCACGGTTCTCTTAACCATCTCTTTGCACTGATGGATCTTGCCAAAAGAGAAAATGTTCCCGAGGTTTACATCCATGCCATGCTTGGCAGGCGGGGCGAGCAGCCGGAAAGCGGCGCTCTGTATATTGAAAAAATAGAACGGAAGGCGGCGGAGATTCAAAAGGGAAAAGTGGTTTCCGTCATCGGTCGCTACTGGTCTATGGATCGGGAAGAAAACTGGGATCGGATAAAAAAAACCTACGATATGCTCGTTTTCGGAAAAGGAAAGACCGTGAGTTTTCAACCTTGATTAAACAGGAAGGAGGCGGCGAAATGGAAATCCGAATTGGAAACAGTTTGCTCGTTCTTGTTCAGGGAGACATTACCCAGGAAGATACCGACGCCCTCGTCAACACGGCCAATTCGCGTCTTGCAGGGGGAGGTGGAGTGGACGGAGCCATTCATCGGGCAGGCGGGCCGGCCATAATGGCAGAATGCCGTAAAATAGGAGGCTGCCCCACCGGCCAGGCCGTCATTACAACAGGTGGAAATTTGAAGGCGCGCTATGTGATTCATACCGTTGGCCCGATATATCGAGACGGCTCCCATGGTGAGGAGGAACTTCTGGCCGGCGCCTATCGGGAAAGTCTGAAACTGGCTTCGGCCCGGAATCTGAAAAGCCTGTCCTTCCCGGCTATCAGTGCCGGTGTTTACGGATATCCTCTGCAGGAAGCCGCCCGAATTGCCCTGACAACGGTCATTGAATATCTAAAGAATCATCAGGACATCGAACTTGTCCGCTTTGTCCTTTTCGGTCAGAAAATCTTCGACGTATTTTCTGCGGTTCTTAAGGACCTTTCTTCCGAAATTCCAAAATGAAAGCCGATTCGAGGACAGCCTTATCCGAATCAGCTTTATACTTATAGCAGCCGCTCATCCTTTTTTGTAACCTCGGCCTTGATCCGGTTAAGGGTGTCCAGGAGGGTCGCCGATACATTCTCGCGAATATCACCGGCCACTACGATTAACATAATATCGTCACCGACATGAAGCAGGCCTTCACGAATTTCGACCAAAACATCGAGAATTCCCGGCCGCCTTTTAGCCTCTGCAACAATTGTCTCCAAACGCAGCCTATCGACCTTCACCGTCAGTTCCGAAATCGGTTTACCGTCTCTGGTCGTTCCTCTGACCACGCCGTTATGGCACAGGATCATCCCCACTTTGTGAAAATCGGGACGGCTCTTTATCTTTTTAATCATATCAGCCAGTTCCATGAAAACCTCCTTAGGGAATATATCGTAAAAATTCAAAATGAAGTCTAAAACCGTTCCAATGCAGCTTGACCTGATTGCCTATCTGTGAGAAAAGTCGAGCCATGCGGAGAAGATTCTCACAGAAGAAACCGGAACCTCTCGGTCAGGTCCTGCAAAAGGCGTTGAAAAAACGGAAAGTCCCTATCGATCTGGAAAAGGAACGAATCCTGTCCCTTTGGGGCAAGGCTGTCGGCCCTCAAATCGCCTCTCAAACGCGCCCCAGTCACATAAAAGGGAAAACGCTTTTCGTAGGGGTTTCTACATCGGTCTGGATGCATCAGCTCCATTTTCTGAAGTCTGATCTTATCAGACAATTTAATCTTTTTGCGCAAAAAGAAGCCATTGAGAAAATTTTCTTCTCTCTGGCCCAGATTGACCCGCCCCCGTCACCGCCCCCGGAAGCGGCAGCCGTTCCGGCGGTTTCCGCCGTGCTGAAGAAAAGAGATCGCCAAATGATCAGCGAATGCACTCAATGCATTTCCGATGAAGAACTTAGGGAAATCGTAAAGAGAGTAATGACGAAAGAAATCACCCGCCGCCGGATGGCGGAAAACAGGAAAGCTCGGTAAATATTTCCTGCATTTCTTCGGTATAGTTTTCCTGATCGTTATAGATAAACAGAGGAGGAAGAATTTCCAACTCTTCGCCTCCCCCTTTGCAGCCTTCAGCAAGGACGAACGTTCCGACGGTGTCGCGACGCGAGTATACCAACCGGCATCTTTTCGGTTCAAGCGCCGTCTTCCGCATTCCGGCCATCAGGGTTGTCAGTCGCCGGGCGGGGTAAATGACAAACAGCCGCCCACCAGGTTTCAGAACATACGAGGCCCCCTGAAGAAAATCCTCCAGGGTCCCCCTAAGCTCATGCCGAGCCAGCGCCTTTTCTCCTTCGGGATTGATTCTGCCGGAGTTCAGCTTTCGGTAGGGAGGGTTCAAGACAACAGCATCGAAGGATTCCGCCTCGAAATCCCGACGGATCAGTCGGACATCTCCCACCCGGAACGTAACCCTATCCTCCAGACCATTCAGGACTGCACTGCGGGCGGCCATTCCTATCATCTCTTCTTGAATATCGATTCCCACAATCCGGACATCAGGCAGGCGCATTGCCGTTATCAGGGAAATGACCCCGCTTCCCGTTCCCATGTCCAGGATGGAGTTATTCCGGCGAAGGCTAATAAAATGGGCAAGCAGCAGGGCGTCCAGAGAAAAACGGTAGCCCTTTTTCTTCTGAATAATCTTGAGGCGACCATTCAGAAGGTCATCGACGGTCTCGTCTTGACGATGCAAAATCATAAAGAAAGAAGCAGATTACTTCAATCTGTGGACAAAGAGACCGCTGCGCAGCTTCGGCTCAAACCAGGTGGATTTGGGAGGCATGACAAGTCCTGCATCCGCCACGGCCATCAGTTGCTCCAGCGTTGTGGGAAAAAGAGAAAAGGCCACAACAAACTTTCCCGAATCTACAAGCCTTTCCAGTTCCGCCATTCCCCGAATGCCGCCGATAAAATCAATGCGCTGGTCAGTCCGCGGGTCCTGAATGCCCAGCAATGGTCCCAGTAGATGGGTCTGCAGGATGGAGACGTCGAGACTGCCGATCGGGTCCGTTTCCTCATAGAGATCTTTTCCGGCAACCAGCTGATACCATTTTCCGTCGATATACATCCCGAAAGTATGCAAGGCATCCGGCGATTTCTTTGTGAAATCAGGACATAGTTCAAACTTTTCTTCTATTCTGCGAAAGAAGCTTTCCTTATCATAACCGTTAAGGTCGCGTACAGCCCGGTTGTAGTCCATTATCCGCAGCTGATTGTGAGGGAAAATCACGGAAAGGAAGAAGTTGTAAGGCTCATCGCCACGGTGGCCGGGATTTGCTTGGCGCCGGGACCGGCACACGGAACAGGCGGCGGCTGCCCGATGATGCCCGTCGGCAATATAAAGGGCATCCAGGGTCTTCAATCCTTCCGACAGCTTGCCGACATCCGCGGGGTCGCTTACGACCCATGCAGTATGTACAATCCCGTCATCAGCCGTAAAGTCGTATTCGGGAACTTCGGCCTTGAAGCCTTCGACAAGACGGTCGATCTGCTCAGTCGAGCGATATGTCAGGAAAACCGGCCCTGTCTGGGCATTGACCGTGTCGACGTGACGGGTTCTTTCCAGTTCCTTATCAGCTCTCGTTAATTCATGTTTTTTTATTTTACCCGATTCGTATTCGCTGACGCTGGCACAGCCGACGATGCCGGTCTGCTCGTGATCGCCCATCCGCTGACGATATATATAAAAACAGGGTTTTTCCTCCTGGAACATAACACCTTGCCGAATCAGGCCGTCCAGATTTTCCCTGGCCTTTTCAAATATTTTTTCCGGAACCTCGCTGTCGGGAGGCATTACATCGATTTCAGATTTTTCCACCCGCAAAAAGCTCACGGCATTGCCGGAAACAAGGGCTCTTGCTTCGTCCCGGTTGAGGACATCATAGGGAAGAGAGGCAACATCCTTGGCAAAGGATCGAGCGGGTCTCAGGGCTTTAAAGGGAATCACGACGGACATGGATATTTTCCTCCTGCGAAATTTCCGGCATACTGACATATTGAAATCGTTAAATCAATCCCCAATCATGCCTCGAAGCTGATAGAATCGGTATTCTTTCAAAGTCCATTTTTTCTTTTTGTTGTTGTCTTTAAAAACCTACCCCGGTATATTTTTAGCTTAAATGTTCGACAATCGATAAACGATATTCTTGAAACCGACAAAACCCGCCTGTCGTTAATAATGAAAAATTTTACAATCCTAATTAGGTTAGGAGGTTGCAGATGGATCAGTTCGGCAACAGACTGCTGAAAAACGGGGCGATTACGGAACAGCAACTTGCCGCGGCAATTGAAAGACAGCAGAAGCATGGAGGGAGGATCGGCCACAACCTCGTTGAATTGGGCTTTATCAGTGAGGAAAATCTCCAACGCTTCTTCAGGGCCAGTCCCCCCATGCCGTCAACCGTGGAAGAAACAGGCCTGGACCTGGAATTCATCACGGAACTCATAATGAAACATGCTTTGTTCATGGGCAACTTCAAGCTGGCGGATGTCGCCGAGCGGATCAGGATCTCCATGGCCATAACCCAGCAAGCGATTGACATATTGCGGCGGGATAAATGCGTCGAGGTCACGGGAGGAACAGGCTACGCCAACATCGCTTTCACCTTCAAACTGACCGATTACGGCAAGGACCGGGCCTCGGGTCTAATGAACCTCTGCAATTATGTAGGCCCGGCACCGGTTACTCTCGATGACTATTGGGAAATGGTGGAAATTCAAACTATAAAAAATGTCATGGTCAATGATCAGGATGTAAGGCAGGCTTTCAGCCATCTCATCCTCAATGACAACATCCTGAAACGCCTGGGACCTGCCCTGAGTTCCGGGCGGACCATATTCCTTTACGGCCCTCCCGGAAACGGCAAGACGGCCATTGCCGAAACCATAGGCAGGATCCTGCCGGATACCGTTTACATCCCCTACGCCGTAACCGTCGGCGGTCAAATCATCAGCGTATTCGACCCGGTAAATCATATCCAGGCGGAGAACGCTCCGCAGGATAATATCGACCAACGCTGGATTCTCATCAAAAGGCCGGTGGTAATCACCGGCGGAGAGTTGAGCCTGCGTATGCTTGATCTGGACTTCAATCCCATATCCAAATTTTATGAAGCCTCCCTTCAAATGAAGGCCAATAACGGCCTTTTCATCGTGGACGATTTCGGCCGACAGCAGATCGAGCCGCAGAGCCTTCTCAACCGGTGGATTGTACCCTTAGACAGGGGGATAGATTTCATGAATCTCCATACGGGAATGAAATTTTCCATTCCTTTTGACATGCTCGTCATCTTTGCCACGAACCTCGAACCGAAGGCTCTTGTGGATGAAGCCTTCCTTCGAAGGATTCATTACAAGATCAGGATCGACCATCCCACGGAAAGAGAGTATTACGCCATTTTCAAACTTGTCTGCGATGCCAACGGCATGACGTTCAACCAGGAAGTCTTCGAGTACCTCGTATCCAATTACTACCGGAGGCTTGAGGTTCCATTCAATGCCTGCCATCCGCGGGATATAATCGAACACATGCTGATCAATTCCCGGTATCAGAATAAGCCGCTTGAAATGACCCGGGAAAATATCGACGTCGCCTGGCAGGACCATTTTGTAGATATGTGATGCGGTTTTATAATTTTAAAGAAAGGATCGTCCTATGCCCTTATATGTAAACTACCGGGATTTAACCCAATTTGTTCAAAATGTTTTTTCCAGTTTCGGCATCAACCGGAAAGAGGCCCTTATCTGCGCCGA
>MVQR01000073.1 GCA_002067815.1 Syntrophus sp. PtaB.Bin001
CTCGAATCGGAAAAAACCGCTGCCGACGAAATAATCAAGACCCTTGAACTGCAAATTGAAGAGCTCAGGGATAAGCTGAATAAGGCTGTTAAAAATCAACCCAAAGCCATCATTGAACTTTCAAAACAGCTCGAAGAGCAGATAGATGCCACGCAAGAGGCTGAAGCTGCAGCAGCCGATGCTGAAAAAAGATGCAATATTCTGAAGGCCGAAACAAACAATTATGCAGAAAAGGTCAAAATCCTCGAGCAGCAGATTGCAACACTTACGGCCAATTCGAACAAGACGGCTAAAAACCAACCTAAATCCGTCATTGAACTTACCAAGCAGCTCAAAGAGCAGATAGATGCCGCGCAAAAAGCCAACACTGCAGCTCTTGAGGCCGAAAAAAGAAACAAAATCCTTGAATTTGAAAAAGTCAGTACGGATAAAAAGATTAAAGCTCTTGAACAACAGGTGAAAACGCTCACTGCCGACCTGAGCAAGGCAACTGAAAGCCAAATCAGTGCCGAAGCCACCGCAGATATTAGAAAACAGCTGGAAGAGCAAATTGAGGCATTACAAAAGGCCGAAGCTTCGACCGCCGATGCCGAGAAAAGGTATAAAGAGCTGGAATTCGAAAAAATCAGTGCAGACAAGAAGATTAAAATCCTTGAACAACAAGCGGATTCTCGCACCAAGCTGAACAACATCATCAAAGACCAGAAGAAAACAATAACCGATCTCAAAAAACAGCTCGCATTGCAAACCGCCGCGGCACAAAAGGCCCAATCATCATCCGCAGAGGAAGAAGACCGTATCAAAATCCTGGAAGCCGAAAAAATCAGTGCGGAAGAGAAGATCAAAATCCTTGAACAACAAGCGGAATCGTTCAGCGCCGATCTGAAAAACACCATTGAAAGCCAGAAGAAAATCATAGCCGACCTCGCCAGACAAGTGGCCGAGGCTGATGAAAAAAATACGTTGCTACAGGAATCCGCGTCTAATGAAACAGAGCAAATTCTGCCCCGTAAACAATGGTCCAAAGTCTATTCGGATGGGAGGAATTATCTGGGTGAACTAAAAGATGACCTGCCTGACGGCCTTGGAATGATGGTGAATCCGGACGGCGAGCAATATGTCGGCGAATGGAGCGCAGGTGAGAGAAACGGCAGAGGGACCTTGATTCTTCCAAATGGATCTTCCTATGCCGGTCAATGGGAAAAAGACGCCATGTCGGGTGAGGGAATTCTGATCTCACCGGAACGAAAATACATGGGGGGTTGGAAAAACAACTTATACGATGGACATGGAATCGAAATCTTTCCTGACGGCAAGAAATATGAAGGGACATTCAGGAAGGGACAGTATGATGGGGAGGGAACTCTCACCCTGCCGAATGGCACAAGATACAGCGGTGCATTCAAACAGGGTCTGTCCAACGGCAAGGGCATTCTGAGATACCCCAACGGCGACCGGTATGAGGGGGAATTCAAGAACAATCAGTATCACGGACAGGGAACGTTGACCCTGGTTGACGGAAGAAAGTACACCGGTGAAATGGAAAAAGGGCTGCCTCACGGTCAGGGCATAATGATTCTGCCGGACGGCAGGAAATTTATCGGTGAATTCAGGAACGGCAAATTCGTCAAATAAAGACTTATTAATAGGATACACACTTTGCAGAAACTGGTAAGAATAATCACGGGCAAAGAAGACATCGCGTTTCAATGGGATGAGGATTCTTACAAAGGTACAGGTGTTTATGCCCATCCCGACGGGAGCAGCTATAGAGGGCAATTCAAAGGTGGAAAGTTTCATGGTGAAGGATTCTTCATGTGGCCCGATGGCAGTCAATACGAGGGAGAGTGGAAAAATGGGCTGCCGGATGGTCGCGGAATCCTGAAATTTCCCGACGGCGGAGTCTATGAAGGTGATTGGAAAGCGGGTGTTATAGAGGGAACGGGTACGATAACCATGCCGGACCAGAGCCGGTATGTCGGACAATGGGAAAACGGCAAGAAAAAAGGCATGGGCTTTTTAATTCTTCCCGATGGCAAGAGATATGATGGAGAATGGGAAAACGACATGTTTCATGGAAAAGGAATGTTAACATTCCCTGACGGTTCCTACTATGAAGGAGAATGGAAAGAAGACCAGTTTTACGGAAGGGGAATTCTGACCTTTCCCGACGGCTCAAAATATGACGGGGAATGGGAGAATGACAAGTTCAAGTTTATTTGATAGGAGCTCCTTTATCCCTATATCGGCAAAAAGCATCTTACTTATCTTTCTGATGATACGAGCATAACCCGTAATCCGTAAGCATTACCCGCCACACTTCGGATTCCCGCAGGTCAGCCACATCACGTAACTTTCAGCATTGCACAATTTCCTCGAAAACAGCAAATTTTAACCGGCAGCGATTCCAATTCCACAGCAAAAATGATATCAAAATAGAGGCGACTTAGATACATGCCGAGGAGCCGCTGAGACAGCCATCGAAGATAGTTCCTTGATATGGATCGAAATAATAATGTCGCACTTTGATCAGGATTAATCGCCATGAACCGGATTCTCATCCTTTTTGCCCATCCCCGATTTGAAAAATCGAGAGTCAACCGCGCCTTGCTGAGGGATATCGAAACAATACCGGCAGTCACCCTTAACGATTTATACGAGCTTTATCCCGACTTCAATATCGACGCGGAGCGGGAAAAAACCCTGCTGGCTGAGCATCAGGTCATTGTCTGGCAGCATCCCTTTTACATGTACAGCGCTCCGGCACTGCTCAAGCAGTGGCTGGACATCGTCCTCGAATACGGATGGGCGCACGGCCGGAAAGGAAACATCTTAAAGGACAAGCTCGTTTTCAATGTACTGACATCCGGCGGCTCCCGGGATTCATATTCGGCAACCGGCTACAATTGTTTTACAATCGGCGAATTTCTTCTTCCGTTCAATCAGACAGCCAATCTGTGCAAGATGATATATCTGCCTCCCTTTGCCGTGCAGGGCACATATCGATTGACAGAAGAGGATTTGAAAGGTCACGCATGGCTTTATCGTGTTCTTCTGGAACGGCTGGCTCAGGGAAACTGTCCTGTTGAATCTCTGAGGACTTTTCCTTTTTTAAATGATTGGCTTCTCCGGGAAACAGAAGGCTGTCTCTCATGAGTACCTCCTTTCTGCATGACGCCCTCATTTATCTGGCGGCAGCGATAATCTTCGTTCCCATCGCCAAAAGAATCGGAATGGGCTCCGTGCTGGGATATCTGATCGCAGGAATTATGATCGGCCCGTTCTGTTTCGGCTTCATCGGCGGCGAGGGGAAGAATCTCATGCACTTCGCCGAATTCGGCGTGGTGATGATGCTCTTCCTCATCGGGCTGGAACTCGAACCGGCCTCTTTCTGGAGGATGCGCCACCTAATTGTAGGAACGGGATCGGTGCAGATAGGGCTTACAACCCTGCTTTTCCTGACTTTGCTCGTTCTTCTCGGCTTCAGCTGGCAGGCCGCTCTGGCTTGCGGTTTGGCCCTCTCGATGTCATCAACGGCCATAGTCCTGCAAACTTTGCGGGAAAAGGGGCTGGCTGAAACACAGTCAGGCAGGAGCTCCTTCGCCGTACTGCTTTTTCAGGACATCTCCGTCATCCCCATCCTGGCGGTACTGCCGCTTTTGGCTTTCTCTTCCGCACAGGCCCCGACCGCCGAACAGGGCTCCTTTTTCCAGGGACTGCCCGGATGGGCCCAGACAATCGCCCTGTTGTGTGCGGTCAACCTGGTCGTCATCAGCGGGAGGTTCATCGCCGTACCCCTTTTGCGGTTCATCGCCCGCCTGCGCCTCCGCGAACTGTTAACGGCTTCCGCCCTGTTCATCGTGATCGGTACGGCCACAGTCATGCAACTTGTGGGGCTAAGTCCCGCCCTGGGGACTTTCCTGGCGGGCGTTGTTCTGGCCAACAGCGAATACCGGCATCAGTTGGAAAGCGACATCGAACCTTTCAAGGGGATCCTCCTCGGACTGTTTTTCATCTCCGTCGGGGCCTCCATAAATTTCAACCTGATAATTGCCAATCCTTTGAAAATCCTGGCCCTGGTGGGCGGGGTGATCGCAGGCAAGTTCCTGGTCCTGTTACTGACGGGCAGGCTGGCCCGCCTGACCTTCGACCAGGCTCTGCTTTTCGGTTTCGGCCTGGCCCAGGTCGGAGAATTCGCCTTTGTTCTTTTTTCCTTCATGAACCAGCTTCATATCTTGTCCCCTGAATGGACTGATACGATGGTGGTAGTCACCGCGATCAGTATGACTGCAACCCCGCTGTTGCTGATGACCAATGAAAGGCTGATCCTTCCTCGTTTCGGCACTCACGAAAAGGCGCCCAAGGCGCCGGATGTAATCGACCGGCATTATCCTGTGATAATTGCTGGCTTCGGTCACTTCGGCAGCACTATCGGGCGTTTCCTGCGAGCCAACGGCGTGCAGGCCACCATCCTTGATAACGACTCCGACCGTGTGGATCTGCTGCGAAAAATGGGATTTCAGGTTTTCTACGGAGACGCAACGCGCATCGATATTCTCAAGGCCGCCGGGGCCGATCAGGCAAGCATTCTCGTTGCCGCTATCGGCTCGCCGGACATCAACCACAATCTCGTGGAAAAAGCCAGAACCCTCTTTCCCCATCTCACGATAATGGCCCGCGCCGAACACAGCACCGAGGCCTATGACCTGATGGATATGGGAATAAGGCATATCTACCGGGAAACTCTCGATACCTCGGTGCGCCTGGGCATAGATGTTCTCGTAAAGCTGGGCTGCCGCAGGTACAGCGCCACCCGTGCCGGTTGGAACTTCATCCGTTACGACGAAGCGGCTCTGCTAAAGCTTGCACCTCACCGCCATGACGAAAGCGCCTATATTTACAGTGCACGGGACGAAATTCATAACCAGGAGTTAATGCTGACCAGCGACCGGCTATCCGACCCGACGCGATATGACCATGCCTGGGACAGCGATCTCTTGCGTGAAGAATTTGAAGGCAATAACTTGAAAGAAAAGACATCGGCGCCGAAATAATTCCCGTTTCAGGTCAAATATGACGGCACGGCGCCACGGCATAGGCGACCCACACAGGATGCAACATTACCCCCGGGTTTCCTTTTCTCTGTCCCACTCTCTGGCAAAGAGTTTTACCAGATCCGACAGTTCTTCCGACAAAAATTCAAGCAGATCATCGACGGAGAGTATTCCCACAAGAAGGCCTTTTTCGCTGACTACAACTATCCGCCTGATGCCTCTGCTTCTCATGCATTTGATGGTATCCCAGATCCCACGGTCCTCCGATACTGTGACCAGCTCCGAGCTCATCACATCTTCCACAAAGACGGAATCCAGCGGCACCTCCTTCGAGATCAGCTCCACGACAATATCGCGATCGGTGAGCACACCAACAGGCCAGACTTCGCCTTCCTTCTCCTCCACGACGATCACATCCCCCACATGACAGTCGCGCATGAGTTTCGCCGCTTCCAGGATGCCATCTTTCCTCTTCATGACGACAACTTCACGGTTACAGATTTCTCCGATCGGCATATCTTCACCTCCATAAAATAGGAAATGGGCAGCATACTTGAATTATACAGGCAAAGTGAGGAGTGTCAACCTCAATTACCGGAGATCAATTGTGGGGATGCCTCTAAGAGAGTCACACCTGTTACTATTTCCAGATTGAGTTGATAAACAGAAAAACTGGAAGCATAAAAACTAATCAATTCAAGTCTGTTCAGAATTCATGAAGCTGCGAATCAGAATGTTTACAATGGCGGCAAGAAGGAATAACATACCGAGTCAACGTCGGATCGAAACGGTAAATCAAATTTAATATTATGGAGGCAACCATGAAAAGGAAACGATTATTCTCCATTGCTATTTTTGTTGTTCTCCTGTTTGCAATAGTATCCGTATTTTACAAGTCAGGCGCGGGATTGCCTTCATCCTGGGCTCAGGCGCCGAAATCAGCAGCCAAAACCACCAATATCGTTACTTTGCCTTCGCCTCTTCTCGATGGCTCCCTCTCCGTTGAACGGGCCTTATCAGAAAGGAGATCGGTGAGGGCTTACCGGAATCAGCCGCTGACCATGGCGGATATTTCCCAGATCCTCTGGGCCGCGCAGGGCATTACGGAACCCAAACGGGGATTGAGAACCGCCCCTTCGGCACGGGCGTCTTATCTCCTTAAGGTCTACCTTCTCGCAGGAAGAGTGACTGATTTATCCATGGGAATGTATGAGTATCAGCCTCTGGGGCACAGGCTGGTCAGGATTGCCGCCGGAGACATCAAAACAAAACTGTTCGCCTCTGCTTCCCAGGAACCGATCCGGCAGGCCCCTGCCGCCATCGTTATTGCCGGTTTATCTAACAAAGCCAAGAATCATTTGTGGATGTACCTCGAAGCGGGTCATGTTTCCCAGAATATCTATCTGGAAGCCGTCTCCCGAAACATGGGAACAGTGACGATGGCCGGTTTTGATCCTGAAGAGGTGAAAAAAGCGCTCAAGCTGCCCTATCAGGAAAATCCCATTTACATAATGCCCCTCGGGAAAAAATAAAGAACCGGTCTGATGCATCTTTGATAAGGATGCTCAAGTGGGGACGGACTGGAGATTTTTCTAACTTGCACACGATATCATTATTAAAATCGGGAGGGAAAAATGCCGCAGGCAAATGTAAACGGAACGTTGCTTTCCTACTATCTTGACGGACCGGAAAATGGCGAGGTCGTGATGCTTTCCAATTCTCTGGCATCAGACCTGACGATTTGGAAATTTCAGGCACCCGCCTTGATCGAGGCTGGTTACCAGGTGCTTCGCTATGACAGCCGCGGCCACGGTCAATCTGAATGCCCGCCCGGCCCTTATTCCATCGAAATGCTTACGCTGGACGCTCTGGGATTGATGGATTTTCTCGGGCTGGAGAAGGTTCATTTCTGCGGCATTTCCCTCGGGGGAATGATCGGTCAAAAGCTGGGATCTTGCCATGGAAACCGCCTCTATTCCCTGATACTCTGTGACACGACATACTACACGGCTTCTCCGGAAATCTGGGACGAGCGCATCCAAATTGTCCGGAAAGATGGATTAACTGCCGTGGTGGACGCCACGATTGACCGATGGTTTACGAAGGCCAGCCAGGAACGCTTACCGGAAGAGGTTGAAGCAATTCGCAGGATCATCCTGAATACACCGGTAGAAGGGTACTTGGGATGCTGTTCAGCGATCCGCTCCCTGGATCTGCGTGATGCTATTCGCGGCATTTCCGGCCGGACACTCATTCTCGTCGGGGAACAGGACCAGGGCACCCCCGTATCGGAAGCGGAATTTCTTCATCAGCGGATAGCATCATCGGAAATGAGGATCATTCTCGACGCCGCTCATCTTGTGAATGTGGAACAGGCCGCTGTATTTAATGAAATTCTTCTGGAATTTCTGGGCAATAGCGGCTCAGGAGCGAGATGAAGCCGAAAAGTCATAAGACTTACTGAACGCGTTTTATAATTTCTTGCATCTGCGGCTTTTCGAGCAGCTTGAAAAAGCGGGGATCCTTGGAAAGCCTGTCAACATCCCTGCCGGCAATCGCCTGGAGAAATGCCGGATCATTCAGAATATCCCTGACCTCCGGATCGTTCTGAAGAGCGGCGATCAAGTTCATTATCTGATCATCGCTCATCATTTTCTGCGTCATCTGCTGTATTTGCTCATCGCTGACAACGGACTGCCCGGTTCTGCTCGAATCGGCAAAAACCACGGCGGCAGACAAGCAAAAAAGCACAACCAGAACGCACAGCACACTTAAAAAACGCTTCATGATTTCACCTCTTATATTATTTTCAGCCCGGCTTCATCGTCCGCACCTTGATTACTCCAAAGTATATGCAATTTTCGTATCAGGAATAAGTTGAAGGAGTGGGAGGTTTCGGCATTGCGCTTCGACCTTATTTCACTTCTAGATCAAAGATAATGTAAAGGCGGCGAGGCAGAGGCATCTCAGGCATACTATAGCGTAAGTCGAGGAACCTATTGAGAAGCCAATGAAGATAGCGCTTTGATATGGAATTGGAATTACTGATCAAGATGGATATTCAGCGGCGCGTATGTATAGGGGACCTGAATATAATTGAATATTTTCGTTTCCCAGAGCGGCTCCAGGATTTTCCCGATGTTCAACCCGACTCCGACATAGATTCTTCGACTGCGGCTGTCATGTTCCTCCTTCGAATCATACTCATCATATCCCCGGGCGTAATAGCCCACCTGCAACTCAAAATACCTCAGATATGAATCCTTAAAAACATCAAAGCCATCCAATTTGGCGGCAATAACAT
This sequence comes from Syntrophus sp. PtaB.Bin001, assembly GCA_002067815.1. Classification (GTDB taxonomy): domain Bacteria; phylum Desulfobacterota; class Syntrophia; order Syntrophales; family Syntrophaceae; genus Syntrophus. The sequence goes on from MVQR01000073.1 coordinate 8,359, forward strand.
ATTTCTGCCTTCTATAGTCCGTGACTACGTCGAATTTATGCTTTCCTTCCCGAAAAGGATCGTATTCCAGACGAAAGTCTATCTTTCTTGACACTTCCGGATATCTGACCATGACGTAACCTATAGCGACGCCGAGCATATTGAAAAGTTCGTCCTCGTAGGAGAAACCATATGAACTGAAAGAGTCTCCGATTTCCATCAGGGTCTGTACTCCGAAAGAAGACAGGCATCCTAATTTGATCGCCCGCTGATGATCGTATCCCCAACGCTTGTACTGGTAAGAGAATAAATGGCTCAGTGCATATGAGAAGTACATGTGCCCGGCTTTATCGGCACCCCCTTCCGGAGTATCCTTACCGAACCACCCCTCATTCCCTAAATGGGGGGACCGATCTCCGTAATCCCATTCCAAGAAACCCCAGGTCAGAATAGCGGCTCCGGCGGCGGCATTCAGAAGGAGGGCTTTATCTTCTTTGGAAAGATTTTCAAGCTTGGCAGTGTTATTATCTTCTGCCTTTACAGGATTGCTTAAACCGAGAAGAAGAACAAAAACAGCAATTGAGGTGAATATTGGAGCCCAAGGTTTCATATCATATTCCGTAATTTATGAGCAGATCGGTATCTTCTGATACTCAGGTTGGGTTGATATTCCGCCTTCTTTTCGTTGGGACTTTAATAATAGATATGCAATGATAACGGTTAGCACCCCAAAAATCAACTTTATGCACTTCAAAAACCCTCCCGCAACTGTCAAAACC
>MVQR01000074.1 GCA_002067815.1 Syntrophus sp. PtaB.Bin001
TATTCTGGCAGAGAGCGAAATTGAAAAGTATGGAATTGTCGGATGTAGTGAAAAAATCAGGGAAATATATGAGACTATTGAAAAGGTGGCTTCGACGAAAACGACCATCCTGATAACAGGAGAAACCGGTACAGGCAAGGAATTGATTGCCCATGCAATTCATCGGGGAAGCCCGCGAAGAGACAACGCCTATATCAAAATCAACTGCGGAGCTATTGCCGAAAAATTGATAGAGTCGGAACTGTTTGGTTATGAAAAAGGGGCCTTTACGGGTGCGACATCATCCAAGCCGGGAAAATTTGAATTGGCCAATGAAGGAACTATTTTCCTTGATGAAATCGGAGAAATTCCCAAAGAAATGCAGGTTAAACTACTTCAAGTCCTGCAGGATCAGACTTTTGAAAGAGTAGGCGGAATAAAAACGATTAATGTTGATGTGAGAATCATAGCAGCGACAAACCGAGACCTGCAAAAAGAAATAAAAGAGGGAAATTTTCGCGAAGATCTTTACTACAGATTGAATGTTGTACCGATCAAAATGCCGCCACTGCGGGAGAGAAAAGAAGATATCGCGCCATTGGCCCAATATTTTCTGGAGCGGTTTAATATTAAATTGGGTAAGAATATAAAGGAAATAGACCAGCAGGTGCTGGATTGTTTCAAAAGATATAATTGGCCTGGCAATATTCGGGAACTTGAAAACCTGATTGAAAGAATTATGCTGTTAGCGAAAGGTGAGAGGATTTCGTTGGAGGATATTCCCGATGAAATCAGGATTATGCAGGGCCAGGAAATACTGGAAAGTGAAAAGGAAGAAAATAATCAGTTTGAGAAATATCTTTTGAGGGAGATGGAAAATTTTACGGAAAGGCTTGTTTTGATGGCCCGAAGTGAAAAGAAGGTGGCTCAGGAAGAAATTGATGACGAGTCAACTGTCAAAAATGAGCAAAGCCCATATCGAAATTATATAAAGAGTCAAACAGCAGAAGTAGAAAAAAGAATGATAGAGAAGATTTTGGAAGAGTGCAGGGGAAATATCACCCATGCCGCCAAACGGCTTGGATTCAGCAGAAAAGGACTGCAAATTAAAATTGCAAAATACAATTTAAGAAAAAAATAAAGAAAACATTAAAAAACCTCAATGATGTTTCACGTGAAACACTTCTTTTCCAATCCGGGCGAACTCAAAGGACATTCCCGGCAAAGAGGCGACTTACGGCAGTATTTTTTGCCCGTGTTGACGATTAATGCATGATATTGTTTGAATAGATTGACTTCAGCTGGAAGGTTGTTCATAAAGAAACGCTGAATTTCATCATATGACACGCTCTGATCGATTATTTCGTGCCGGCTGAGTATCCTCTTCGTATAAGCATCGATAACAAATATCGGTTTATGGCCTGCGTAAAGAAGAATACTGTCGGCAGTTTCCTTCCCTATGCCTTTAACTTCCAGCAGCCTCTTTCTAAGCTCCCACAAGTCGTCGCAAAACATCTTTTTCAGGCTGCAGTCATATCGATTTTGCAGGAAATTGAGGAAGTTTTTAATTCTTGACGTTTTAATTCGAAAGTAACCAGATGGACGAATTAACTGTTCAAGGATTTGTTGATCAACTGCTGCCAGCGATAACGGATCGAGTAGACCTGCCGATTTTATATTTTCTATGGCCTGCTCTACGTTCTGCCAGGCCGTATTTTGGGTTAGTATTGCTCCAATGATAACTTCGAAAGCCGAATCAGCCGGCCACCAACCAAGGTCTCCAAAGTGGCTGTCAAGCCTTTTATAAATTTCCTCCAGATTGTGTTCTTGCGTTAGGGTTTTCACTTACTTTTCTGGCAATCACTGGTGCAGGGAAACAAAAAAGGTCGACTGTCCCCTTTTTACCAGTACAAGAATGTTTTGCTTTGCCTCTCTTCGCGATAGTTCTCTCAAATAATCTTTTTTGGAGGTGATTTTCACACTGTTAACCTGAAGAATTACGTCCTGAGGTTGAATACCTACATCATCAGCCGGGCTGCCCTCTTTAACGTCTGTCACAATCACTCCCGAACGATTGGATAATCCGAGATACTGTGCTATTTCCGGAGTAATATCTTGTACCACCATTCCATAATCGTCCCGTGTCTTATTCCTCGCTGCAAATTCAGTCCGGTCGGTGCGTTCCGCAACGAGAACATCTGCCTTCATAAGTTTGTTCCCTCTTAAAAACCGGATATCAATTCTGTCCCCAACATGAAAATTTGCGATCAACAACAGCAGCTCGTGCGAATTGTTGATCGCCTTGCCGTTGATCTCGACTATCACGTCACCCGCCCTTATCCCGGCATTGCTTGCCGGATCGCCCTTGAATACTTCGGCTACCAAAGCGCCTTTGGTGTTCTTTTGCTTCATACCTTTGGCAATATCTTCAGTAATATCCTGAACGGAAACACCCAGCCAGCCGCGAGATACTTTACCTTTCGTCTTGAGGTCGGGCAGGATTGTCTTAGCCATGCTTATAGGAATCGCGAATCCGATTCCCTGTCCCTGCGCGACTATCGCGGTGTTAATTCCTATGACTTTTCCTTCCGTATTGAATAATGGGCCGCCGCTGTTTCCCGGATTGATTGAGGCATCCGTTTGAATAAAATTATCATAGGGACCCGCTCCGATTACCCGCCCTTTAGCGCTGACAATGCCTGCTGTTACCGTCTGTTCAAGACCGAAGGGATTGCCAATAGCCAAGACCCAGTCTCCTACCCTAAGTTTATCTGAATCGCCGATCTCCGCGATGGGAAGACGTCCTGCAGGTTTTATTTTTATCAAGGCGATATCCGTTTTGGCATCCTTCCCAATAATACGCGCCTCATATTCCTTTCCATCTGACAATTTTACGAGAATCTTATCAGCTTGCTCCACAACGTGATTATTTGTAAAGATATAGCCGTCAGAACTGATTATAAACCCGGAACCTAGGCTCTTCTTCTTGAATTCGCGTTTGGGGGCATCACCGAAAAAACGTTCAAAAAATTCGTCGCCCCAGAAGTATCGTTCAAAGGGAGAACCATTTTCGCTGAAAGGCGAAGAGAATTGGCCCGATCCCGCGCGAATGGTTTTTGTTGTGCTTATATTGACGACAGCAGGTTTTAATCGATCGACAAGGTCTGCAAATGAACCGGTTATTCTGGAACTGTCAGGAGAGACCGCTGATGCCACCTGGACATCGGGCGTTACCGGCGCGAAAGAGGAACGCAAAACTTCTACGACCGACACGACGAAAAAAGCAACCAGAAAAGCTAACAGAAACATGATAAACGTGTTTCTGCTCTTACTTTCCTTACTCATTGAGACCTCCGTTAAATAATTCTTGGCTTTCTAGCATAAATATATTTTTGTTACTATTTGTTTTACTACCTATTGATTTGTTGAAGCCGTTTGCTGGGGCTCTTGATTCTCACGCCTTCACCTGAAATATATTAGCTCTGAGCCCACTATCTAGGAATGGGCTCAGAAACAATTATGGCAAAAAATACGTGTTTCTTGATGCTAATCCTCCTTGAAAATTGCCCCTGTACTGGCCGATGTAACAAGCTTTGCATAACGTGCCAGATAACCTGTCAACTGCTTGGATGCCTTGGGTTGCCATTCCCCTTTTCTTTTTTCCAGTTCCTGCTCGTCAACTTTCAGAATCAATGTCTTTTCCGGGATGTTGATCGCTATCTTATCCCCTTCTCTTACCAGTGCGATCGGACCGCCTTCTGCAGCTTCCGGTGAAATATGTCCGATTGCGGCGCCGCGGGTTCCGCCGCTGAAACGGCCATCAGTCAACAAAGCTACTGTAGTATCCAGGCCCATGCCTGCTATTGCGGAGGTGGGGCTTAGCATTTCCCGCATTCCGGGACCTCCTTTTGGACCCTCGTAGCGGATGACAACGATGTCTCCCGCTACGATTTTGCCTCCGAGAATTGCAGCTATCGCCTCATCCTCCGAATCAAATACCCGCGCGGTTCCTTCATTGACCATCATTTCCGGCAGCACGCCTGATTGTTTCACTACCGCGCCGTCGGGGGCGAGGTTCCCTCGAAGAATTGCAATTCCGCCTTCCTGCCGGTAGGGGCGATTCAACGGGCGAATTACTTCACTATTGAGAACGGCGGCCTTTTTCAGGTTTTCTCCCACTGTTGCTCCGGATACCGTGATTGCACTTTCCGAAATGACCCCAATTTCGCAAATGACTTTCATGACGCCTTGGATTCCACCTGCCGCATCAAGTTCTTCGATATGGTGGGGACCTGCCGGACTAAGATGGCACAGGTTCGGCGTCTTTTCGCTGATACTGTTAAACAGGTCGAGATTCAGTACAATTCCGGCCTCGTGCGCAATTGCCGGAAGATGCAGCACCGTATTTGTTGAGCATCCCAGGGCCATGTCCACGGCCAGCGCGTTCTTGAAGGCGTCCAGAGTGGCAATGTCCCGGGGCCGGATATCCTTGCTGACGAGTTCCATTATTTTTATCCCTGCCTCTTTGGCTAGACGCCGTCTCGCCGCGTGGACGGCCGGTATCGTACCGTTGCCGGGTAGCCCCAATCCCAACGCTTCAGTAACACAGTTCATGGAGTTTGCAGTATACATGCCGGAACAAGAGCCACAACCGGGACAGGCGCAATCTTCCAAGGCATTCAGTTCTTCTTCCGTCATTTTGCCGGCCTTTACAGCGCCGACTCCTTCGAAAACGCTGATGAGATCTACGGGTTTTCCTGCCAAGTGCCCGGCCAGCATGGGACCGCCGCTTACAAAGATTGCAGGAATGTTGAGGCGTAGGGCCGCCATAAGCATCCCGGGAATAATTTTGTCGCAGTTGGGGACCAGGACGAGACCGTCGAAAGGATGCGCCATGACCATAACTTCCGTGGAGTCGGCAATCAATTCCCGACTGGCCAGGGAATATTTCATCCCCAGATGACCCATGGCGATGCCGTCGCAGATTCCTATCGCCGGAAACTCTACGGGCGTGCCGCCTGCCATCCTAATGCCTGCCTTGACATCTTCCACGATCCGATCCAGATGAATGTGACCGGGAATAATTTCGTTGGCCGAGTTGACAACACCGATAATTGGGCGTCTAATTTCTTCGTCGGTGTATCCCATTGCTTTAAACAGAGAACGATGCGGCGCCTTTTCTAGCCCTTTTTTCATAACATCACTGCGCATAAACTCCTCCTTTCGGAAAACTATCCTGAAAAAAGGGGATAAACCTGCCGGTTATAACCGGTTTATCCCCTGTTGAAACTTTCGTACTTAGCCGTCCATTCTTATCCTTTTCACCGTGCGGCGATTTTGAATGGAAATGGAATATTATTTCTTTCGCCGTTCCGGCCGCAGATTGCGAACGGCGGCACCCGCCCGCCACATTTCGCTGTTATGCATGACTTCCAGTTCTTTTTGTAGCTTTTCCCGATAATTGGGATCTTTGCCGGCTTCGAGCACTATTTGGGTTTCCTTGCCCGTAAGCACACTTTCATAAAGTGCATCAAAGACGGGTGCTACGGCGTCACGAAAACGGTCCTTCCAGTCCAGAGCGCCTCGCTGGGCTGTGGCACTGCAATTGGAATACATCCAGTCCATGCCGTTTTCCGCCACCAGTCGGATGAGGCTCTGAGTCAATTCTTCTACGGTTTCGTTGAAAGCTTCGCTTGGGCTGTGCCCATTCTTTCGCAGCACATTGTACTGAGCTTCCATGACACCGGCCAGACAACCCATAAGAACGCCTCGTTCACCGGTCAGGTCGCTGTACACTTCCTTCTCAAAGGTGGTGGGGAAAAGATAGCCGGAGCCGATTGCGATTCCGACTGCAAGAGTTCGTTCCAGGGCCTTGCCGGTCGCATCCTGGAAAACTCCGTAACTGGAATTGATACCGCTGCCGTCCAGGAAATTTGATCGCACGGTGGTACCGGATCCCTTGGGGGCTACCAGGATGACGTCGATATCCGCCGGAGGAATCACGCCGGTCAACTCTTTGTATACGATGGAAAATCCGTGAGAAAAATAAAGGGCATTGCCAGGCTGCAGGCAGCTTTTCATGACCGGCCACATCTCTTTCTGCCCGGCGTCCGAGAGAAGATATTGAATGATGGTGCCTCGTTTTGCAGCTTCTTCCGGAGAAAACAGCGTCTCGCCTGGGACAAAGCCATCCTCAACGGCTTTGTTCCAAGAGTAGGGGCCTTCGCCGACAATGACTTTAATACCGTTGTCGCGCATGTTCAAAGCTTGCCCTCGTCCCTGAATTCCATAACCGACCACGGCAATCACTTCATCTTTCAGGATCTGTCTCGCCTTTTCTAAGGGAAATTCTTCTAAAGTGATGACATCTTCCACTATGCCGCCGAAATCAATTTTTGCCATAATTGAGCCTCCTTATATGTAAAAACCGTTATTTATCATGCTTAAAGTTTCAATTTACTGTTTAAAGATGAATCTACAGGACCACTCGACAAGAACCCGATCCAGAAATAGATGATAAGAACAGGGGCAATTGACCATTGCCCCCGTATGAAATTAAGGCCTTCTATTTTCTAGCCTCGTTGTTTCTTAACATCCAGCGGGTTTTGCAAGGAACTAAAGCGTAACACTGCCGGTCCTGGCAAAATCGTCTATACCCAGAATTTCCAGGGATGAAAGGGCATTGTCCATGTCTTCCTTGCTGCCCGTCAGCTCAAGGATGCCGTATCCAGCCCCGGTCTCTATCATTTCCCCTTTATATTTGTCAACGATTTCCATAATTTTGTCATGGTTTTCCCCCGTCATGGGCAAACGGACCAGGATCATCTCCCGAAGAGGCAGGTCAAGACTGGTCAAATCTGTTACTTGATGAACATCGACAAGGCGGTTGAGTTGTTTTTCTATCTTGATGATGGTGTCCTGATCGCCGTGAGTTGTAATGATAATCTTTGTAATGCGAGGGTCTGCCGTAACATTGGCTGTAATGCTGTCGATATTGAAGCCGCGGCCGCTGAACGTCCCTGCGATACGGGCCAGTACGTCGGGCTTATTACTCGCCAGAATGGAGATGACGCTTTCTTTGATTTCCATTATCAGTAAACCTTTCCTTAGTATAGTGAATATTGGGATGCATCCTTCTAATCTTTATTTGTCTGCAGATTACCGAGCTTCATATCAGTCAATCCGGCACCGGGGCTGACCATTGGGAATACCTGCTCTTCCGGTTCCACATGGAAATCCATCATGACGGCCCCGGGGGCTTCCAAACCCTTGCGCAGCACGGCTTCCACCTCGTCCGGTCTTGTAGCCCTCAAACCGACCGCGCCGAAAGCCTCGGCAAGTTTGACAAAGTCAAGCGCCTGCTTCATGTGTGTTTGAGAATAACGTCCTCCGTAAAACATCTCTTGCCACTGCCGGACCATGCCGAGAAAGCCGTTATTCAGGATGACAACCTTTACCGGCAGATTGTAATGCACGGCGGTGGCCAACTCCTGGATATTCATCTGAATGCTTCCGTCACCGGCGATGTCTACAACCATACGGTCTGGAAAGGCTACCTGAGCGCCGATAGCGGCCGGAAGGCCGAAGCCCATCGTTCCCAGACCGCCGGATGAGATGAATGTGTCGGGATGATCAAAATGGTAGAACTGTGCTGCCCACATCTGATTCTGACCGACTTCCGTGGTAATGATTGCCTCTCCCTTGGTCAATTCGTACAGCTTTTCAATGACATACTGGGGTTTGATCTTTTCGCTGCGGCAATAACTCAACGGGACCGCCTTCCTCCATTTTTCAACCTGGTCCAGCCACTCCCGGGTTTGCTCTTCGGAGAGCAGAACCTCGCCTGCGGAAAGGGCATTGAAGCGACTCAACGCTTCCCGACAATCGCTTATGATTGAGACATGGGCCTTGACGATTTTGTTGATTGAAACGGGATCGATGTCGATATGAATTATTTTGGCGTAGGGTGCAAATTCCGCAACTTTGGAGGTGACGCGGTCGTCAAAACGCACGCCTACGGCAATCAAAAGATCGCAGTGACTGACGGCCATATTGGCGTAATAGGTTCCATGCATACCCAGCATGCCCAGCCAGCGTGGGTGAGTGCCGGGAAATGCCCCCAGACCCATGAGTGAGGCAGTGACCGGGGCATGGATGGCATTGGCAAAGGTCATCAATTCGGAAGCGGCCTTTCCCCGAAGAACTCCGCCGCCGATGAAAATTACCGGTTTGCGGGCTGCCCGGATCATGGCCAAGGCCTCAGCGCACTCTGCATCTATTGACGCCTTGGGAGGCTCTGGGGGTAGGCTGATTTCCATTGATAGTTCTTCCTCTTCCAGCGTCCCCTGGAGGATATCCTTAGGAATGTCAACCAGTACGGGACCGGGACGCCCGCTTCGGGCGATATAAAAGGCCTCTCTTATGATGCGTCCCAGATCTTCCACCCTCCTTACCAGGAAATTATGCTTGCTGCAGGGACGGGTGATTCCGGTGATGTCCACTTCCTGGAAGGCATCCTTACCGATCATGTGGGTGGGGACCTGCCCTGTTAGGATGACGACCGGAATGGAATCCGCATAGGCATTGGCAATACCGGTCACGGTATTGGTGGCACCGGGGCCGGATGTAACCAGACAAACCCCGGTTCTGCCGGTGGCACGGGCATAGCCGTCCGCAGCATGAACGGCGCCTTGTTCATGGCGGACAAGGAAGTGCTGAATCCCTTCCTGCCGAAAAAGTTCATCATAAAGATCAATGACTGATCCACCCGGGTAACCGAAGATGGTGTCGACTTGCTCTGCATGCAAGGCTTTAAAAAGGATTTGCGATCCGGTAAGTTTCACAGAAATACCCCCTTTAACTATTGAAGAATTTTCTTTTTTAAATTTATCTACTCCCGACGTCAGGCGGTAGTAATTTTTGAGTCTCTTGGAAGGGCGATAGAGCCCGTCCGGTTCATAATTTCCACATCGAAATTCTGAAAGTAACGGAAAACGGCGTCGTTTTCAGATCGATCTCCCGTGGTTTCGAGTATGTAATAATCCGGTCGCATGGCTACGATCCGGCATCCGAAAGTGTTGATAGCCTGGAGAATTTCCGCGTGACGT
>MVQR01000075.1 GCA_002067815.1 Syntrophus sp. PtaB.Bin001
TGGAAGTTATAGACATTCAGGAAGATAAAATTCAGGACACACCTGCTTTTGGCGAACGTTTCAATACCTGTTTCATCACAGGTCTGGCCCGCATAAACAGCAAGACTACAACCTTGATCGATATTGACAAGCTCTACGGCGAAGACAGCTTCGTTTTCGATTCCCAGACCGTTTATGCATCATAGGGTAATGTTGCCATGACCACAATTTCACGTGATAGCAGTTCTTCTTCGACACCTCATACTTGCCCGGCATGCGGATATGGTGTTTCAACCGAAGCTGCAGTCTTAATGAACGCCGGTGAATGTCCACGCTGCGGAGTAATCTTCGATAAGATCAAGTCTCCCGAAGAAAAATCAAAGCCTTTTGAGCATAATAAAAAGATTGAAACTGGCAACCCATCACCAGAAGCGGGCTTCATTTCTCGACACAAATGGACGCTCACCTTTACAATGCTGCTTGTTCTTGCGATTATTATGATTGTTCCTTTTATTCAATCCAAATATAAGCAACAATTTGCAAGCAGGCTGGCAACATTTGACCAAAATCTCAAGATGGAGACCCAGGCAGAGTTTGAAACCTCACTGGACAATATGAAGCAGGTAATAGAGGTTGCAGCCATTATGGTAGGAAAGCGGGGATGGTCCGAATCCGATACTGAATGGTTTTACAGGGAAGCTCAAAAACGCGTTAAAACATTTTTAGAAACGATGAATAAAACGGCCGGCGGTCAGAATAGACTATTCGATGCCAGGATTGACGAGGTCAAGAATGATCTCGGTGGCGGCATGCATATGCTTCTTTTGTCCATCCGAGACGAGGACCTCCGAGGCAAATGGTTGCTAGTTTCCGCCTTTTCCGGAAAAAGCGCCAATTCCTCCGACTTCAATCCCGATCTGCTTATTGACGAAGGCAACTACTCCCTCTGCGATGTTGCGCGTTACCAAGGATCATCTCAAATGAAACTCGTGCGCAACGGGGGAAAATGGTCTCTAAGGGAAAGGACCGAAAGTGAAAAAATCGCCTTTAAGAACAAACAACCTTGGTCCTTTCTGCCTCCACAACAGGCACATACTCCGGCTGAAACCGAAGCTGAGGAAGTTTTCAAAAAGGTCAGCAATGAAATATCGCTAATGCAATTCGCTTATCGCCGTAGACATCAAACCTATTGCGGCAACCTTCAGGACTTGATTGACGATCACTTGTCCATAGAGAGATCTGAAGTCTCTCCGGAATTGAAGGATATGATCGATAAAGGCAAAATCGCTCTAGAGCTTACAAGTACAGGATATAGAGTTAAAGACTTGAGAGGGAAATAGATAATCAAAGATAATCAGGAATAAACTCTCAAAAGCAGTCCCTTGAGGTATCGACCCTCGAGATGAGCCAGGCTAGTAGGATGGTCCGATCCTGGTCCGAGAATCTTCAACAACTGAATGTTTTTACCAGCATCCTGCGCCGCTCCCAAGACCACCTTTTGAAAGAGTGCCTCATCCATAAAGTTTGAACAGGAAAAGGTCCACAGCAGTCCGCCGTCGCCAAGATGCTTCATGGCTTGCAGATTTATGTCCTTGTAACCCCGTGCCGAGCGAGCGATATCCTTGCGTGTTTTGGCAAAGGCCGGCGGGTCCAGGATGATCGCGTCGAAGGTTTCTTCCGTTTCTCTAAGCCAGGAAAATACGTCGGCACGAACTACCGGGTGGCAGTCAGGAGAAAAACCGTTTTTTCCCAGATGTAATCGTGCCATGGCGTTAGCCCCTTCCGATAAATCAACAGACACCACTTGGCTTGCCCCGCCCCGAGCTGCATAAATTGAAAAAGCTCCCGTATAGGAAAAACAATTAAGAATCTTCAGTCCCCTGCTGAGTGCGCCCACCGCCTCCCGATTGATGCGCTGGTCAAGGAAAAAACCTGTTTTCTGACCGCCGATGATATCAACTTCAAATTCAAGATTGTTTTCTCGAACGGAAATCCTCTCAAATTCGCCGATTCCTCCATATAACCAGCCAATTCTTTCTTCATGCCCTTCCAGTTTTCTGGCCCGCCCTTCACTGCGCTCATATATACCTTTAGGTTTACAAGCCTCATGTAGTCCGTCAAAAATCAGTTCGCGTATCTTCTCCATCCCGGCTGTTGCAAGAGAACAGACCAGATAGTCATTGTAGCGGTCCACTATGAGGCCGGGCATCATATCCCCTTCAGCATTGATCAGTCGATATGCGGTTGTCTTGTCCGGAGGGATGATCTGTTGCCGCAATGCTAAGGCAAACCGGATACGGTTCCTCCAGAAAGAGGCGTCCAGTCGATCTTCAACTTTTTTTGTCAACAACCTAAAGGTTATATCCGAATTTGGATTGTAAAAACCGAGTCCTAGAAATTTCCCAGTGGCATCGGTTGCAGTTACGACATCTCCCGTTAAGGGTTTCCCCTCAACAGATGCAATCGCCCCGGAAAAAATCCAGGGATGGCCGTGTAACAAGGCCTTTTCCCGTCCTGGCTTCAGAAAGAGACGTGGATAATATGTTTTCATCAGAAGATCTTTGCTCCGTATTAATTCTACTGCACGAAAATCGGCGAACCTTTAACAGGATATCCTTTTTGTTTCAGAAGTTCCAACATCTGTTTGACGCTCGTCTTTCCGTCGTCATAGGTCACGGTCACTTCCTGATCTCCATATCTTTCTATAACGGTGACACCTTTCAAAGTCTTGAGAGCAGAACTTACCCTCTTGAAGCCTCCTCAAGACATGCATGCGGGAATACTTAACCTGACCTTCTGTTCCGAAGCATTCACCGTAAACGGCGCCATGAGAAAACAAGCAGCAGAAACAAGACCCATTCCGCAAATCAAAAAACTCCTTAATGTTGACCATCTTTTCATAGTCACCTCCTGATCTTTAAAAGTAAATTCATATTTTGAAAACTGTCCAAGGTCATATGCACAAAAGTTTAGCATGTAACACTTATCATATTTCATAATCCGCGCAATCTTAGATTGATTTTTTACATTTATCATATTCAATAAAGAGGGTCGGATTCTTATGTCCGGCCGCCTTGACATCCTTCCTTCGATTTTCTATAAGCGATCTTATCTTAAAAAGACCGTTTCATGACGTATTCTATTTCTTCAAATAAAGGAAACTGCTTTATCATGGGAATTTCCCTGTCTGAAAGGCTTATTTTAGCCTCCGCATCTCCACGCCGCGCCGAGTTGCTTCACCTTCTGGGACTTGATTTTGAAATCATACCCAGCCATATGGATGAAACCTCAAAATACGGAGAAGCGCCTTCTGATCATGTTTTGCGCCTTTCATTGGAAAAAGCGGACCAAATCGCCGCGCTGTTCCCCGAGGCACTTGTTTTAGGAGCGGATACCGTTGTTGTGATCGACGACCTGGTGCTGGGCAAACCGAAAACGCAGTCTGAAGCCCGGCAAATGCTTATTGCCCTTGGGGGCCGGGAGCATATTGTATATACCGGCTTCTCGCTAATACAGAAACGGAAAAATCTCCAAGTTTCCCAAGTGGTAAAATCCGCTGTTCTTTTCAAAGATATACCCGGAGATGAAATATCCTGGTACGTCAGCTCCGAAGAGCCCTATGACAAGGCCGGGGGATATGCCGTCCAGGGAATGGGAGCCTTTTTTATCCGGGAAATCCGCGGCTCCTACACCAATGTCATGGGCCTGCCCTTAAGTGAAGTCGTGGAAACCTTGAAAGAACTAGGAACCCTCACCTTTTCAGGAGATACTTATGACCAGGGAAGATATCAGAAATAACATCGAGATGATCCAAGAACGCATCGCAAGAGCCGCCCGGCAATCAGGACGCAACCGGTCGGAAATTCGCCTGATGGCCGTAACAAAAACGGTTGACGAAAGCAGGATCCGATATGCCCTCGAGGCGGGCATTGATCTTTGTGGTGAAAATTACATCCAGGAGAGCAGGGCAAAGGTCGAGGCCATCGGCTCTCCCCCGCAATGGCATATGATCGGCCATCTCCAGACCAACAAGGCGAAGTACGCTGTCCGACTTTTCGATATGGTCCAGTCGGTGGACCGCCTCGAACTGGCCATAGAGCTAGACCGTCGTTCCAGGTCGGCGGGCCGCATCCTCCCCATTCTTATTGAAGTGAACAGCGGCGGTGAATTGACAAAAAGCGGCGTCGCTCCTGAAGAGGCCATTTCGCTGATCCGTAAAATCGCTCCGTTGGAAAATCTCTCCATTCAGGGATTGATGACCATGCCCCCCTGGTTTGAAAATCCTGAATCAGCGCGGCCGTATTTTGCCGCCCTGCGAACCTTACGCAATCGAATTGCCGAGGAACGAATAGACAGGGTATCTCTCAGGGAACTCTCAATGGGGATGACGGATGATTATGAAGTCGCCATCGAGGAAGGTTCAACGATTATAAGAATAGGACGGGGAATATTCGGAGAACGCAAATACTGATGAAGTATCTGCTAATTAACGCCGGATGCTTCTAATGTCTTATTATCAATTATTTTTCTGCCTAGAAAGGGCTCAAAGTGATACCATTCTTCGGGGTGATTTCGAACTATATCCTCCAGAATTCCGGCATAAGCCTGAGCCGATTCTCTAATTGCCTTCCCCCGTTCCTGACGACTTTCCGCTTTAACGTACTTGGGCTCGGATACGTTAAAATAATACTTTCCCGTCCCGGAACGGAAAGTGAGAAAAACAAACAGCGGCGCACCGGAAAGCAACGCCAGCATATGGGGAGCTTCCGGCAGCGAAACCTCATGATTCAAAAAATTTACCGTCACAGTTCGCTGTTCCCTGCCCCAGACGCGATCCCCGGTCAGCGACACCAATCCTCCGTCTTTTAAAAATTTTATACCTTCCACGATATCCAGAGGCGAACCGCCGTTTTCGTCGACGGCGATCACCCGGATGCCCTGCTCCTCCAGGCTTTTTTTCTGAACCGACTCGATCTGCTCCTTATGCTTTTTGCCAAGATACAGGAGAAGTCTCAATCCTTTAAGGCGAAGAAGATGAGCGGCTACTTCCCAGTTTCCGAAATGCGACATGAGGATAATGCCCCCGGTCTTTTTCCTCATCGCCTCCTTCAACAACTCCACGCCCTCGCTTGAGTGAGCCAGCCGTCCACCCTCCAGGAGGAGAATTCTATCCACAAACACCGAAGTAAAGGAATGATATTGCCGCCATGCCTGCTTCAAGGAAAAAAGTCTCCCCCGATCGGGAAAAAGGGCCTGATAAAAGCGAAGGCTCACCAAAACCCGGCTGGGGAAAAAGCAGAAGAATCCCGTGGCCACCCACCAGGAAATAAAACGTAATGCCCAGATTCCCGTGCCCCGTGAAAGTAAAATCAATAAACGATAGAAGAGCGACTTCATATTTCTTTTTTCTCGGCGACGAACCAGGTTTCCTCCCTGCCGGGAGCGGCTGGTTCCTTAATTTTCAATACGAAGCCGCTTTCGGAAAGCAGTCTTTCCACTTTCTCTGAAGAGCGAAACCAGGGCTTCATTCCCTGAAACCACATCCGATAGTGATATTCGATCCATCTTCCCAAGGGATATTTTCCCTCTGCGGGAATCGTCAAACGTATGATAAGCCGCCCACCCGGCTTCAGTACCGTATAAAGCCGCTGAAGGGTGAGGACCAGATCATCATCTGAAATCAGATGGATCATGTCCAATATAAGCGCCGTATCGGGCTG
Source organism: Syntrophus sp. PtaB.Bin001 (assembly GCA_002067815.1). GTDB lineage: Bacteria > Desulfobacterota > Syntrophia > Syntrophales > Syntrophaceae > Syntrophus. The sequence continues at coordinate 5,700 of MVQR01000075.1, forward strand.
TTCCGGAATGTTAGGCATGCCAGGGGCACGACCGACCTGAACCGTCCCTTGATCACCAATGGCCCAGGATGCCACTAGAACCCGTTCCTCATCAGGATCAAGCCCGTAGCCCCTCGCCTCCGGATAAAGTTCAAGCAGCCAGTTGACGGGGACTCCGTAACCCGTCCCGATATCGATGATTTGCTTGGGAGAGGAAACAAAATCGGCAAGTCTTGGAAACATCGGATCGCATATAATTTTAAACCTTACGAACATGCGTGCGTAGGTTTCCATGAAGCTGTATCGCCGGACGGTCCTTTGTAGATGACGCTTTGATCCGGGAGTCAACGGTTCCGATTTTATTCTGCTTGGAGGGACGATGAAATATCTTGTCAGGGGTGGAACAATCATAAATGTACCGATAAGTGAATAACCGATTCCCAGCAGGGATACCAGCCCTATGCTTTTCATGACCACATGATCGGCAAATGCAAGGACGCCGAAACCTACCAGCGTCGTTGCAGCGGAGAGGAAAATGGCCAGGCGGATCAAGCTCATAAAGGGGTGTCGCTCATCATGATACCGTTGATATGAACAGACATAATAAATGCCGTAATCAATCCCCATCCCTAGAATAACCACCCATAGCATGATCCCGGGAATGTCCAGCGGGTGTCCTATCAGCTTTAGGGTCCCCAAGGTACTGATCAGGGCGAAGGCCACCGGTGCAAGAACCATTAGTGATAATCGCCAATCCCATAAGAATATTAAAACAACCAGAACAACGCCGATGCCGGCAATCCAGGCAACTTCCCTGAATAACGAGGCGAGGATCAATCCCAATCGATCATTGAAAAGACCCGCATCGAATATTCTTATATTCCCCGCCGAACGGCAACGCTTCGCAAAACTTGCTGCATCATAGCCTAAACCGGGGGTTGCCACAGAAACCTGTACCAAATGGTTGCCATTTTCCAGATCCCGAACAATTCCCAATAGTGGATAGTATTTTTCCGGAATTTGTCCTTCTCCGGATGGCGTTTCTTTCAGACTCTTCAAAAAAGGTGCAAAGGCATCAGGAACGAATCCCAGTTCAGCCCCCGCTCGACGGAGTTCAGCCTGCAGGGTATCGATTCGCTCACGATTCCAGAAAGTTCGCCAGGCTTCAAGATTCCGGGCTCTCAAATCCTCGCCTGGGAAAAGGACCGAAGGCAGAAATGCCGAAGACAAGCGCCCCGACTTTGACTCTTCCGCCAGAATTCCAGAGATATTATCGCTTTGTTTCTGAATTTCCTTTCCTGTTTTTCCTTCCAAAAGCATATAAACCTTTCGGGATATATCGCCCCAGGTCTGCTGTATTTCCTTTTCCGCTTCCAGGGACTCCGGCGACATGGAATTCATTGCCCGAAGATCAATACGATAATCAGGCCGAGCCAGAAAAGCCATGGAGACCATAAAGATCATCGCGGCGCCTACCTTCCACCATCCTCCTGAAAGTGCAGCCCGGTCCACCATTCTGATCAGCATTGTGTCCTCTTCCCTGCCAGCCGGCGGCATTACTGGAAACAGAAGCGGAAAAACAAAATGAACAAAAAGCATCGCAATAGAAACTCCGACGGCGGAAAAAACGCCTATCTGAGCCAGGATCTTGAAATCGCTCAACAATAAAAGCAGAAATCCGCCCATTGTCGTCAACACGGCCAGACATTCCGCAGAAAATACTTCCCGGGCGGCTCTCGTTCCGGAGGTCTCGCAGGGACGATCCAGAAAGAGGAGATAGGCAATTCCGAGATCAACAGTAAATGCGAGGATGGCCCCTCCAAATCCGACGGCCAGCAGGGAAAGGGAATCGAAGAAAAATGAGCAAACGAGCAGTGAAATGACGGCCCCGACAGTTGAGGGAACAATAGCCAGCAGCCCGATCAGAGGTCTAGGAAATGACAAAATCAAAAGAAGGGAAATCCCGATGATTGTGAGCCAGACGGCTTTGCGAGTATCTGCTTTGGCAATTCTTTCATTGTCCAGAGCGGCACGGTAAGCCCCAACCGGCGTAAGTTTAAAAGCATTACCCTGAGAGGAACGCCTGGCGTTCAAATCCTGTTGAATTTGATCAATAAGACCCGGTATGGGACGGGTAAAATCAGTTGACGTCGCCGATCCGGCCAGTTGCGCCAAAAGCAGAAGATGTTTACCATCGGAAGAAATCACATGGCCGCGGTAGATTTCCGCCTGTGTTGACGGAGCCAGATGGGCCAGTTTAGCCAGGATGAGATTCCGGAAGCCCAATGGATCCTTGGTTATCAAAGCAGATTGCCCTATTCCTTCCAATTCCTGTAGTTTGGCGATGTTTTCCGCCAGACTTTCTCTGATCCGTCCTGGTTCCAGAAGCGGAAGAATATCCTTCTGCAGGGTCTTCTCATCAAAAAGAACAGGGAAGGAATCGACAACATGTTCTACGAGCTCCGGAAAAAGGGATTGCATTGATCCCAATCCGACCTCCCGAAAGATTCCGCTTTCTTTCAATCGTTTCTCGACGAAAGCCGCACCGTCAACTAGGACATCACGATTTTCCGACTGGCAGGTCACATCAATCACCACTCGATCCTGAAAAGGAAGATGACGGATAACAGCGCGGGCATCACGAAGTATGGGGTCATTAGCCGGTAGTGATTTCAGGATGTCCGTTTCTATTTTCAGAAAACTGGTTTCGTAAATAAAAACGCCGGTGACAATTGCGACTACAACTATAAGTAATGGCCAACGGATCGGATATCGTTTCAAGGACATAAGTTATTCACGTTAACAGACTTTCATGAGGTTACCATTTTTTAATATCAGCCGGTCAGCTTCCATTTTTTCTTAAAAGCGACGCGACGTTATCACGAATATTCCCAAAATTCCATAAACTGACAGTTTTTTCTTGCGGATATTCTTGTGGATTTTTCCATTGACACAGCAAGGAGTTATCACCTAACATTTTTATAGATTATCAGGAGATTTCCATGACAACTAAAAACACTATCGAAATTGAAGATCGGCACATGCCGACTTTTTTCAAGAAAACACCGATCTCCATCGAACGGGGCAGCGGGGTACATGTCTGGGATGAAGAAGGCAATCGTTTTCTGGATTTCACGGCAGGCTGGGGGGTAACATGCCTTGGTCACGCCCATCCGGTTATCATCCGGGCTCTCACGGACCAAAGTGGTAAAATCCTTCAGGGCCCCAATTCCGGAGTCACTTACTCCCCTGTAAGGGCTAGGCTGTTGTCTCTTCTATCTTCGATACTGCCTGCCAATCTGACACGCGTTTTCTTCGCCAACAGCGGGGCGGAGGCCAATGATGCGGCCATAAAACT
>MVQR01000076.1 GCA_002067815.1 Syntrophus sp. PtaB.Bin001
ATCAATCGAAAAATCTTGATTCTATATGAATATACCGAATCGGGAAAGCGTGTTTCACTACGTGAATATAAAGTAGGCACTGCCGTTTCCGGAATCGATGTTTATCCTTTGGGGAGAGGCAGGGTAACGGATATTTCCTTCAATCCCTGGTGGTATCCGACGCCTTATTCTCGACAGGTTTTCAGAAAGAGAGGAATAGAACTGCCGTCAAGAGTTCCACCGGGCCATCCTCTGAACTATATGGGAGCCGTCAAGATTTCCCTTTCTCACCGGACGAGGAAAGGAGCTATCTACCGGATACATGGAAACAATAATCCGGGGCGTGTAGGCAGACGTGTTACGGGAGGATGCTTCGTTATGTACAACAATGAAGCTCTGGAACTGGCGAAGACTATTCCTGTTGGAACTGAAGTAAATATCCTTCCGTAGCTTCACAGGAACGGATGAAAAATATAGATAAGGCATGTTGAAGAAGTCGGCATGGAAACTAATGAAAATGAACAACCTCAAGGATTCGTGGACGGGTTACCGGGGAGAGGTTGTTTGCCCGTGCTTTTTCAACCGTATCTCGTCCCAGCAGCGCTGCTCCTAAAGCACCTGTAATCAAAGGGTTGTCGGGAATGAGCAGATCCTTGTCCAGGAACTCCTTCAATGCGGAAATTAGACCGACATTTTTTGCGCCCCCCCCGGTCAGGGCAACGGGTTTTTCCACGCCAAGCCGCCTGGCCATTCTGCTGATTCTGTCTGCCAGTGATATATGAACACCGGCAAGCAAGTCGGGAACCGTGACACCCTGGGCCAAACTCGCAGCGACCTCCTGCTGAGCCCATATTGTGCAAATGTTGCTGATCGTTGCCGGATGCGTGCTCTTCAGGGAAATATCTCCCACCTCATCAAGAGGAATACCCAGGGTGTCGGCGATGATCTCGATGAAACGGCCGCTGCCGGCGGCGCACTTGTCGTTCATGATAAAGTTTTGAGGGTGGCCCTTACCGTCGATTCGGATGGCTTTGCTATCCTGACCTCCAACATCGATGACTGTTCGGACTTCGGGAAACAGATAACTTATCCCGCGGGCATGGCAAGTGATTTCCGTAATCTGCCGATCGGCAAAGGGAACATTGACGCGTCCATATCCGGTAGATACGACGTAGGTGATTGCTTCAAAGGGCAGTCCGGCACGTTGAAGTGCTTCCTCCATGACCTTGTTGGCCAGTCTACGCTGTTCGGCGCCGGTTGGTCCGATGGCCGCGGCGAGGATATTATCACTGAGAATAACCGCCTTGGTCATCGTCGAACCGATATCAATGCCTGCAAAGTATTCAGCCATTTGCAAAGAATTAAGCGGCCCTGTTAGCCTTGAATGATTCCAAGGTTTCAATGAAAGCATCGATCTTGTTTCGTGTATCAATTTCGGAGTAAGATGTGATATCGATTATATCGCTTTCCAGAATGAGCGAAGGAACCTCTCTTTGTACCTTTTCTTTCCGTCCGTCACTGCCCATCATCAAGATCGGAATTGGTTTGTAGATCTTAGCAAGCTGATTAAGCTGCCAGATCAAACCGACATGCCAGGTCCTGCAAGAGAAAGCTTCATGAACAACGATTCCGTCAATATTGTATTCTTCCACCCAATTGATTAAGCGTTCCACGTCTGGTTCCGATCCGGGACGCTTCCGAGCCTTATCGTACCAGAAAGTCCAGTAGCCGAGCCACCGCCAGGCGAGATGCTCCACGGGATCGTTAGTTTTGGGGATGTCCATTTGATCAAGCGGCATGACCATTCGGTAGGTTGTCTCCACGGGGAATGAGGCGCCTTTACTGTTGAAGTAATTGAAATCGCTTAAGGCATACCATGCAGGCAGGCCGCCGCCCCACATGAGCCGGTATTTTTCGTTTTCGACTTCGCCCTCTCCTTTTGCGATCTTTTCCTCGAGTTCCTTTTTAAGATCGGTAAAGAAGTTAAATGATTCCTGGGTTGCCATCATGAAATTTAGAGGAACCATCGTATTCATTGCATCTCCGGTGCCCATGGGACTGGGAGTCGCCTTGCGAAGTTCATATGTTTCATGAACAAGATTCCAGGTTCGGTTGCTGAGATCAACCAATTCACTAAGTCTGTCATAGTCCATCTTTTTGCCTGTCTGTTTTTCCACAAATTCTATAAGGCCACGCATTTCCTTGACGATATAGCGGTGGTAATAGCCCAGGACTTCGTGGTGATCGCGGTCTCTCTGGAAAAGAGGGTAGGGCAGGTCGATGTTGTAGATTGGGATATCAGGCATGAACTGCTGAGAGGCCTGATACCATTTAGCCCGCGGATCACAGAGAATCTGTCCTGTCTCGATCATGAAGTCAGGTCTTGCCTGGCCTCCCCAAGGCGCGTCCGGTGGTGTCTCTCCCAGTTCCTCTCGCCACTGATCGTAACCGATGCCGCAGAGAGCATAAGTGCACAGTGAACGGGAGAGTCCAAGAGATTCAGCTCTCTGCAGAAAACGCTCGGCATCCCGCTTTGCACCGCAGACGCCGGCGAAATTTTCCGTCCATATTGGAAGGACGTCCATTGCCCGCAGAATTTCTTCGTGGTGACAGACGATGAATGTATAGGCAAGTTTGTGGGTTCCCTCTTTCCTTGCTCTGTTGGTGCCGGCTATAAATTCTTTGACCATGGGGCCGATTGAAGCGGCCGCACGGGTTGCGGTCATTCTCTTCTGGGGTTTCTTTTCTTTTTGTTCTTCTGCCATTGCCATCTCCTCCTTATCTCAGCGTGATCATGCTATCCGATCATTTCCAGAAATGCCTGGATACGTGTTTTTAACTGGCCGATTGTTCCTGAAGAGTAGGTATCTTCGAGGCATAAAAGCGGTATGTCGAGGGATTCGTAATACGCCCTTCTTGCCGGAACTTCAAAGCCGAAGGGATCGCAATATTTATAGAGATAAAGTATTGCGCCGTTTGCTGAAAACTCTCTGGCACGAGCACCGATATCGCCGAAGCGTTCCTCGGCGTCGCCGACAAACGTTCCAGCCTTGTTTTCCCGATATGTCTTGGGGCAATTGAGTTTGTCAAGGTAGCGGCGTGCCAGGGCAGCAATGGGGTCGCCGCCGGTATCGGTTAGGGGCCAGGTGTCGCGTGTCCCCATGCAGGTAGTGTCAATCACTACATTGCCTCCACACTCTTCAACAATCTCGGCTATTTCACAATTGTCAACGCAGGGACCGTCGAGCAGAATGCGGGGGCCTTTTTTAACCGGCGACTCCTTGCGCTGACTTAATTCGGCAAGTACTTCGTCAAAGAGTGCATTTGCTTCATTGATTGGCAGGCTCGCTCCGACTGCCAGAACCTTATTCAATTCCGGTCCGGAAATAACCGGTGGATCTGATTTTTTTAATTCATACAATGATTTGGCCTTGTGACGATTTTCATTATGAAGTCGAATTGCTTCTTCAAGATCGGCGTCGGTAATGGCTTTTCCAGTAAATGTTTCCAGGCTCCTCCTGTATGTTTGCAGTTCGTCCTTGAAAAATTCATGAGAAGATTCTTTTACGACGCTTGGCGTGTTGATGAAATGAAAGTAGGGATAATTCAGAGAGTAACTCCATACACTGTAACTTCTCACCATACTGTCGCAACCGTGCGGGATGACGATGCCGGAAAGATAATCATAATGATCTTTCACGCAAAGATCAAAGCAGCTCCGGATAAAGGGACAGACAATTGTTTCCAGGAGTGTGTCCCCCTTGGTGATAGGTTCATGAACATCACCACGGATACGGAAGGGGATACAGCCCGCCGCCGTAATAAATTCGACCGGTACAAAAGAACAAATGTATCCGATGACTTTCTTCCCTTCCGCGCTGAGTTGTTTCGCCCGGACTCCGTAATTTTCATACTGATTTGCAACTTTTGCCATAATGCTGTCTATTGTGCTGCTCATCAAACATCCTCCTCCTTTCAAAGACAAACCATGAAATCAGAATAACTGAGTCATTATTTAATCAGTTATGCTTTCAATGCCGAAAAATTAAAGATTTTTCTCTGCCGAGTATAGCAGCGCCGAGTGCGGCAGTAAAAAGGGGATTATTAGGAACATGAATCGGGATATGAAGGCTTTTCTCCAATGCCTTGACTAGGCCGACGTCTTGAGCTCCTCCTCCCGTAAGAATTACCTCCTCTTCAATTCCTATACGCTCTACAAGACTTTGCAACTGCGCTGCGAGTGCTCGATGCATGCCTGCGAGAAGGTCCTCCTTCGAAACACCTTCAGCTATACGAGATACGGCTTCTGATTCGGAAAAAACTACGCAACCGGTACTGAAATCAACCTTATTGCTGGAATTAAGTGAAAGTGGACCAATATCCTCCATCCGGATCTGGAGAACTTTTGCCATAATAAGCAGCAATCGACCGCTGCCGCCTGCGCATTTTCCGCTTAAAATGAAATTAAGCGCATTGCCCGAACCATCAATGCGCAGGACCTTGCTGTAAAGATCGCCCACATCAATGACCGTTCGGGCAGATGGAATGAGAAATGATACCCCTCTGGCCTGGCATGTGATATCCGGCTTTTCTCCGTCGGCAAAATAGACCTGCTTTGATCCGTAACCGGTCGCCATTGTGAAGGCAATATCGGAAGAAGATGCCCCGGCTTTTAAAAGCAGCATATCTCTGACCTGTTCGGCAGTGAGTCTATAATCGCCGCCCGATAGGCAGGAATAGGATTCCAGGAGAGATTCGTCCCGAAGCAGGATTCCTTTAGCAGTATAAGATCCGATATCAATGCCCAGATAAAAAGCCATCGCATCGCTCACGAGAATTTTAATTGCTGTATGATGTTCTTGACATCGGAGCTAACCCATAACCTTACAGCAAATTTATCGGTGTAAAACAAATCATCGTGTGAAATTTCAGGTTGGACATTCTTCTCAAAAAAAAAGCCGCGAGCTTTAAATCGCCCGCGGCTTCGAAGTCGGATAATAAACCGATCAGCTCGGGGGCATATGTCCCCCCGTAAAGATGAAGCTGAAAAATACTGAAAAGGATAACGAGCTTTGCATGATTCCCCCTCAACTGTATGAATCGCGCTATATCCACTTTTCAATGACATGTCAAGAAAAACCTGTAAGGTATTTCATAGTGATCCAGCGTGAAGATTGTAAAATATACGTCTCAAAAAGAATCAGGTTAAGACCGAGTCGACTGAGGTTAATTAAAGAGAAACTTCTTTTCATCTAGTCATTATTCTGAGTTTATTGTATTTCTTCTTTCATGCGGTGATAGGTGCGACTAGAAATCGAACAACCGGCAAAAATGAAATCTTATGATTTTTAAGAAAGGTTTTTTAGTATGAAAGATAAAGGAATTATAGAGAAAATTACAAGCGTTGCCGAGATGATCTTCAAGGCTAAAAATGTTGTCGTTTTTACCGGTGCGGGTGTAAGCACTGAGTCCGGCATTCCGGACTTCCGCAGTCCTGGAGGATTATGGGACAGATTTGATCCTGATGATTTTACGATAGATAAATTTTTGCACAGTGCAAAAACGAGGCGAAAGCAATGGCGCATTCTGATCGCGGGAGGAGCGTTTTCCGAGGCAATGCCTAATCAGGCGCATATGGCAGTTGCCGAGCTGGAAAGAATCGGCAAACTTCGGTGCGTAATTACCCAGAACATCGACAATCTTCACCAGAAAGCGGGAAACAAACCGGAAACTGTATATGAACTTCATGGCAATATGCGCTGGCTTAGATGTTTGAGTTGCGGGGAAAGAATTTACGTATCTGATATGCTAAAAACAGTACAACTACAGGAATTAGATGGATTTCCCTTCTGTCCCCGATGTCAGGGACTTTTGAAACCGGATGTGGTCTTTTTCGGTGAAAGTCTTCCGGAGGACACACTGCAGGAAGCAACATGGCAGGCACGAAATTGCGATTTGATGCTGGTTATCGGTTCTTCACTTGTCGTATATCCGGCGGCATATCTGCCCATGTATGCCAAGGATGCGGGAGCAAAGCTGGTTATAATAAACAAAAGTGAGACACCCTTCGATTCGGAGGCGGATATTCTTATTCAGGAGGCAGCGGGAAAGGTAATGAAAAGCATTCTAGAATCGGTAAAATATCAAATGCAACTTAAGCTCTAAGTTTAAAAAGACTAATTGCCGGAATCGGGGGATGTCTCTAAATTTATTCTGTTAATTATTTCCCAAAATTGTTCCTTGGTTATCAATTTAAACGTCGATTGTAGTCAACCCTTCTCTGATAGCGTATTTGATTAACTCGGCCACACTGGCGGCTCCAAGCTTCTGTGTGATGTTTCTGCGGTGCGTTTCGACGGTTTTGACACTGACGTGAAGTTCGGCGGCGATCTGCTTGGCCGTCATTCCTTCAGCAAGAAGTTGAAGTAATTCTCTCTCGCGCGGAGTTAACTCCGAAGATACGACTACGGAATTCCCGGATGCTTTGTTGACGTAATTCTTAACAACAATGTCGGCAATTGACGGACTGAGATATGTATGGTTGTCAAGTACGGTGTGAATTGCATTAACAAGTTCTTCAAAGGCACAATCTTTTAGAAGGTATCCCGAGGCGCCTGCTTCCAGCATACCGGTAACGAAATGGCGGTCTGCATGCATGGAAAGAGCGATAACTTTTGTTTCGGGAAGTTCGGAGATGATTTTTCGAGTTGCATCAATGCCGTTCATGTCAGGCATTGAAATGTCCATTATAACGATATTAGGATGTAGTTCTCTGGCTAGGTTGATTGCTTTTTGTCCATTCTCTGCTTCCGCGACAACGTTCATGTTACGAGCTTCAATAAGTATGCGCAAACCGTCGCGTACTATCTTATGATCGTCGGCAAGAAGAACATTGATAGACATTTTCAATTCTCCTTATTCATGATTAAGATTTCTCATTATTTTAGACAATTATGAGATCCCCTGACTTTACGAAAATTGATAATTATGGTGCTTTTTTTTCAGAAGAGTTGTGTCAAGTATCAGAAAAATAAGCAGGTTAATTGACTTTTGACAGTTCCTCAATATGTATGGTGAATGTGAAATATCTCACCTTCGATAGTTATATTAATAATATACCGCGGATTCGTTTCCAATAGGGAAATACCTTATTCAGACGCGATTATTGGATGAAATTCTATTCAGGAAATGGATTAGATCTTCTTCAAATTTCAGCAGATGGCCAGCAATAAAGAACCTGTTGTAACTATTTAGGATACATGATATTTTTTAGCAACTTGATGCAAATGACTAAGAGATTAGAAGAGGATGATTTAATGTCGAAACGTGAATATCCCGATTGCCCGCGGGTGGGTGTCGGTGTGATAGTTATTAAAGATGACAAAATACTTCTTGTAAAACGCGGAACTGATCCAAATAAAGGGTTGTGGGCCATACCCGGTGGTTCCCTGGAATTGGGCGAAACATTGAAAGAAGGGGCCGAACGGGAAATAAGAGAAGAAACTGGAATTGTCGTGGATGTAAAGCGTCCTGCATATGCATTCGATTACTTTGAAAAAGATCAAAAAGGGAAAATTCGTTTTCATTTTGTAATCGTAGATATGTGGGCAGATTATGTCAGGGGGGAATTGAAAGCTGCGGATGATGCAATAGAGGTAAGGTGGCTTTCAAGAGAAGATTTGAATAATATTAATTTGACCGTTAGTACGGTAGAAGTTTTAAGGAACATCAGATTCTGTCATTAGTTTTTTTGAAAAATGTGCTCATCAAGCTGCTTCATATGGATTTTTACGGAGGCCTCTTAATTATGAAAGTCATTTATCATGACGATTTTTATCAATCATACACGACTGATCCGGCGGCAGCCAGTGGGCGAATGGAAGCAATTGTAAAGGAGCTTTCAGGTCGTGTAACTTTTGTAAAAGCTCAACCGGCAAAGGAATCCGACATCTCTTATGTACACACCGAATCGCAGATCGCATTGGTCGTCAAGGAGGGACTTTATGATATTGCCGCACTTGCAGCAGGTGGAGCTATTCAGGCAGCCGAGATCGGGATGACCGAACCTAGTTTCGCGCTTATAAGACCTCCCGGGCATCATGCATCAGCAGGCAGTTCATGGGGGTTTTGCTATTTTAACAACATGGCCATTGCCATAGAGAAACTAAAAAGGGAAGGGCGGATTGTTAAAGCTTTCATTCTTGATTTTGATCTTCACTACGGTGACGGAACAGTCAATATTCTTGATCCGAAAGGATACGTCATAATTTATAACCCATCGGCATATAATAGAAATGAATACCTTCGCAATATCGAAAGACACCTCTCTTCAACCACATTCGATATCATCGGAGTATCAGCTGGGTTCGACAATCATGAAGATGACTGGGGTGGACTGCTGACTACGGATGACTATAGAAGCATCGGTCAAATGATTTGGGTAGCCTGTCAGAAAAATCGCTGCGGATGTTTCGCCGTTCTTGAGGGAGGATATAATCACCGGGTGCTGGGTAAGAATGTACTCGCCTTTATAGAAGGAATTGAGGGTTCTGAAAATGCGGTGAATCCTGTAAGGACTCACCGCATTGCATAGCGCTGCATAGCTTATTATTCAAGATCAATAGATCCTTTTGTTTTTTCTCTACGCTTGCTTTCTTTTTCATCATAGGCTTTCATGCAATCACTGCCTTTTCCCATGGTCATTGAGCATACGAGATAGTCTCCTGCTTCAATAATGCAGGCTCGAATTGCTTTTCCTGTCGGTGTTTTCGCCTGTTTCCCCAGATTACCTGAGAAAAATCCTGTATTCAGACCAAGTTGCAGGCCGCCTGACTTTGATGTAGCTTCAACTGTTCTGGAATCAACGATCTCGCCCGTAGTTGTATCGATAACCTTTAGATCCACTGCCATATAGGCTGCGCCGTCTTTGCTTCCCACCGACATCCCGAAAGCTGAAAA
>MVQR01000077.1 GCA_002067815.1 Syntrophus sp. PtaB.Bin001
CAAAAGGGGAATCAGTCCGCCCAGAGGGGTAAAGGAATCGTGCATGGCGTTCACGGCGCCGCAGGAAGCGCCGGTGGTCACCGCGGCGAAAAGGGCGGAATTGAAGATTCCGAAACGGACTTCCTTGCCTTCCATGTTGCCTCCCGCTGGATCGACTCCCAGGGAAATCAGATGGGGATTTCCCGCCGCCTCGGCCTGCCAGCAGATCAGGATGCCCGCCAGAAGCAGGACAGCCATGGCGCTCCAGAGAGCCCATCCGTGTCGTTGGTTATTCACACTCCGGCCCAGATGCCAGGTAAGGCCGCTGGGAATCAGCAAAATGGACAGTATCTCGATGAAGTTTGCCAGTGGGGTCGGATTTTCGTAAGGATGAGCGGCGTTGGCGTTCATAAAGCCGCCGCCGTTGGTTCCCAGCATCTTGACGGCAGCCTGCGATGCCAAGGGCCCTTGAGCGATGGTTTGGATTCGCCTCCGGCTGTCGGACTTCCCGCCGGCCTGTTTCGGAGCGCCCGCCTGATGGGTCGGGGTCTCTTGTTCCTCGACCGGCTGAACGGTTTCGTAAGGCTTGAAGTTCTGAATCGACCCCTGGGAGACGAGGAAAAGGGCATAGATAAGGCAAAAAGGCAACAGCAGATAGAGATTTCCCCGGACAAGATCGACCCAGAAATGGCCGACGGTATCGGCTGTATGCCGGGCGATCCCCCGTACCAAAGCCGCCGCAACGGCTATCCCGGCGGCTGCCGAAACGAAGTTGTGGAAGACCAGTCCCACCATCTGGGAGAAGTAAGAAAGGGTCGTCTCCCCGCCGTAGTTCTGCCAGTTGGTGTTTGTCATGAAACTCACCGCCGTGTTGAAGGCCAGTGACGAATTGAGTCCTGCAAAATGCTGCGGATTGAGCGGAAGCATTGCCTGCAGCCGCAGGATAAGATAGGTGAACAACACCCCGGCGAGGGAAAACACCAGCAATGATGTAGCATATTGCTTCCAGTTCTGCTCCCGTGCCGGGTCGATTCCCGTAAGACGATAGATCAGGTGCTCCAGGGGTTTCATCAGCGGGTCCAGAAGCGTCTTTCCCGCCGGATCGAGAACGCGAGAGAGATAAAGTCCCATAGGTTTGGTCAGTCCCAGCAGCAGACCGAAGAAGAGGGCCAGTTGCAGCCAGCCGTATATGTCCATGATAAAGTCTCCTTTTTAGAACTTCTCCGGGTGGACTATCGTGAAGATCAGGTATCCGATCAGGAGAAGTCCTACTATTCCCACCAAAATATCCGTCATGGTCAAAACCTTTCACCTGTCTCGACAAGCAGGAGGCAGAGGCCGAAAAAAGAAACGATGAGCAGAAAATAGAAAAGATCCCCCATATCCGTTACTCCTGGTACGATTGTGGATTTTCCGTTTTCAGGGTAAAGGAAAAGGTTGTTCCCTGTCCTTCCCTGCTTTCCACGTTGATGTTTCCTCCGTGGGCCTCGACGATCTCCTTGGCGATGGCCAGCCCCAATCCGGCGCCTTTGTCCGTTTGCTGGTCCGGAACCCGGAAGAATTGTTCAAAAATCCGTTGAAGAAACTGATGAGGAATTCCACTTCCCGTATCGGTTACAAAAAAACGGACCATTTTTCCTTCCGCCGCGGTCGATATCGTAATCCGGCCGCCCGGTGCGGTGTAGCGAAGTGCATTGTTCAAAAGGTTGGAAAAGACCTGACTGATCTGGATCGGATCGACGAAAACCGGCGGCAGGGCATCATCAAGTTCCGTCACGATTTCGATTCCTTGATCCCGGGCCGCAATGCGAACGGGTTCTAAGGCCTCCAGAACGAGGATCTGGGGGGTAACTTCTCGGAAATTCATCTGCAGCCGGCCGGAGCCGATGCGGCTGATATCCAGAAGATCCGTCAGAATGCGATACAGCAAGTCGCTTTCTTCCCGGGCCGCCAACAGAAGCTCCACCTGCTTTTCCGTGAGAGGGCCGACCTTTTCCTCCAACAGCAGGTGGATGGCCATCCGGACCGATGTCAAGGGGGTCTTCAACTGGTGGGAAACGGTGGAAATCATACCTCGCTTCATTTCGTGAAGACGCTGTTGTTCCGTGACATCCTGCATCATGAGGATCACCCCGGTCAATCCACCACTCCGGTCCGCAAGGGGGGCCATTTCGGATCGGAAAAAGCGTTCATCTCCATTCACGAAGCGTTGAAAAAATCTTTGCCTGTCTTCCGGCTTCCCGGGCTGTCCATGGGAAACTATTTGCCGAAACAAAGTCTGTAGGTTTTTGAAGGAAAGATCCGCAAGGCGAACTCCGGGCTGCAGACCAAACAGGTTGCGGGCGGCGGCCGAGGATATTTCCACTTTTCCTTCAGTATCCAGAATCGCCACGGCATCGGGCAAGCGGTCGAAGGCCTCCTGCGTGGCCCGCTGTGTACGGATCAATCTGGCGTGGTCGCTGCGGCGGAATTCACGAAGACTTTCCGCCATATCGTTGAAAGCTTCCGAAAGCCGGCCGATTTCATCACGGGAATCGACCTGAACCACCAGTTCGAGATTTCCATCCCGGATTGCTTCCGCCGAACGGATGAGCCGACGAAGAGGATGGAGGATCCATTTTCCCGTAAAACCTATAAATATCATAGCAATAAAAGCACCGGACAACAGGAGTAGAACCATTTGGCGCCGGGCCGAGGCGGCCTGTTTTCTCGCCTTGTCGTTGGCCTCGTTCATGTTCTTCTGGTTTAACAGGAGGATGTCCTCGGCCGATTGCCTGATCTGTTGAGAAAGAGGCCACAGGCCGGTGAAGTAAAGGCGTTTGCGGTCTTCGACGGACAGGGTCTGCTTCTCGATGTTCCTGAGAATCGCCTGGTAGCGGGTAAATAGCTCCTGAAGCTTTGCCGCTTTTTCCTTTTCGCCGGGCAAGGTGACGTTGTTTAATTCCTTCTTCAGCGCCTCGTCAAAGAGGACTTCGTTCCGGCGGATCTTCTCCATCCCTTCCTGCCGATATCCCAGAAAAGTGAACAGAACGCCGCGATCCATGGATTCCAAGGTTTCTTTCATCTGTTTGCAGGCGACGACGCTGAGATAATTTTCACGCAGAATCACATCGATGGATTGCCCCAGTTCATGGAGACGGATGATGCCCTGTATCCCGATTATCAGGATAATCAGAAACAGGCCGCCGAAACCCAGGGAAAGTTTATGGCGAAGTCCAAACATAAAATTTCCTCCGCGTTGTCTTACGGCAAGGGCCGTACCAGAGATAAAGCCTTGTAACTTGTTGAATCAACGGGAATTTTTAAAAGGGTAAAAACAGCCCTTCTTTCATTTTGCATAATGCACGGTCAGGCGCATCGAAAAATGCAAGGAGATCAGATGCCGTATTGTTTACGGCGGCGCCAGAGGGTGGCTTGGTCTATATCGAGGATTTCCGCCGCTTCCTGCAATGATCGCGTGCCTGCCAGAATCCGGCGGATGTGGGCCTCCTCGATTTGCCCTAGAGAAACGGAGTCGCCGATTCGAATCTCCCTATTGTCGGCGGAGCGGAGGTTTTCCGGGAGATCTTCTCCCTTGATCCATTGTCCAGAGCAGAGAATGACCGCCCTTTCGATTACGTTGCGTAACTCTCTCACATTTCCCGGCCAGCTGTATTCCCGGAGCAGATGGAGCGCCTCGTCGGTAAACCCGGACACGCTGCGGCGACAGGTTCTTCCGAAGAAGAGCAGCAGATGGTTCGCCAGGGCGACCAGATCGTCGGGCCGTTCCCGTAGAGGGGGGATTTCGATCTGGATGACGTTCAGGCGGTAATAGAGATCCTCGCGGAACCGGCCTTCGCGAACGGCATCTTCGAGATTCATGTAGGTGGCGGCAATAATCCGGACATCGGCGTGACGGGTTACATAATCTCCGACTCGCTCATATTCCTTGTCCTGAACAAAGCGGAGCAGTTTGGGTTGAAGGGATAACGGAAGATCGCCGATCTCGTCCAGAAAGAGGGTGCCGCCGTTGCAGGCCCCGATCCGGCCGGGATTGTCGCGGACGGCACCGGTAAAGGCCCCCTTGACATGTCCGAACAATTCACTTTCCAGCAATTCCGGCGACAGAGAAGGGCAGGAAAGGACGCTGAAAGGTTTGGCGGCTCTCAGACTCCAGGTGTGAATGGCTTTTGCCAGGACGCTCTTCCCTGTCCCCGTTTCTCCTTTTAACAGCAAAGTGGCATCTGACGGCGCCGCCTGACGCGCCAGTGCAACGGCACGGTTCATGGCCCCGCTTGTGGAAGTAAAATCGGCTTCCGGGCTGGACCGGCCCAGGTCTTCCTTCAGGGTAGTGACCTTTTGTTCCAGGGCAAGTAAATCCAGCGCTTTTTGAACGGCCAGCTTGATCTGAGCCGGTGTAAATGGTTTGGGCAGATAATCCGCCGCTCCTTTCTTCATGGCTTCTACGGCGGTTTCGATGGAGGCGAAGGCTGTAATCACGATGATTCGAATCCAGGGCGTCGTGGCCAGTAGGGCTGGGATCAGCTCCATGCCGTCGGCGGCGCCCAGGCGAAGATCTACAAAGGCGATGTCGAAGGATTTGAGGGAGGCCTCGGCAATGGCGTCTTCGAAGTTGCTTACCGCCGTTACGCGGTATCCCTCCGTTTCCAGGCAGATGGACAAAGTCTTGCGGATGTTGATTTCGTCGTCGACGACCAGAATGTTCAAGGCAAAATTCCTTTCACTTTCATCGCATGATATTTTCATATGTGAACTTGAATCAGATTATACAATTTTTCAATAATTTATATCCAGTCTTGTCATCCGGCAAACAGTTCTTTGGACCTTTCCGGACTATGGGGAAGGCCGGTTGCCGAACGCTTCTCCTTCACGGACTCAATTAAAACCTTTCCACCTTTTGCACTATCACAGCTTCGAACTGGTGCTGCCGTGGGATTAATGCCGTATTTACAGGTTGATTATTCCCGTTTATCTTAAGATATCCTTCTTGTCTGACGTTTCTCAGACGACAGCGCATGTTCCTCCGGCATTCAGACAATTCTCTATCCTGCGCCCGCCCTTGTGGAATTCCGGAACTTTGTTCTTGAAATTTCCATTCAAATATCCGCCAGAATGACATTCCGACGAATAGGAGGGTTGGAAATGGAAACTGTAAAGTTCATCAATCCTGTAGAAGATGCACGCTGGAACGGCTTTGTGGCAAACCATCAGTGGGGGTGGATCTGTCATCTTTCCGAGTGGCAGCAGGTTCTGGAAAAAAGTTTTCCGCATATGAAAGGGTATTACCCGGTCATCGTCGATGAGGAAACCCAGCAGATTAAGGCCGGGATGCCGGTTTTTTTAGTGAAAAGCTGGTTGACAGGGAAAAGATTCGTCAGCATTCCCTTTGCGACGCTCTGCGATCCCTTGATTTCATCCGGTGAAGAACTGGAAACGCTGCTTGACGCCATCCTGAATCTGTCTCAAAGGATGGGAGGCAAGTATGTGGAAATTCGATCCCTGGCCTCTTCTCATCTGGTCGATAAAGATCGGTTGGGTAGCCGCCTGTTTTATAAGCATCACTTTCTTGTGCTGGACAATGAACCGGAACATTTGAAGAAAAAATTCCACCGTACCTGTGTCCGCCAGAGGATTTCCCGGGCCATTGACAGCGGCCTCACCCTACGGACCGGGGATTGCGAAGCCGATCTGGCTTCCTTTTATCAACTCTTCGTCAAGACCAGGAAGAGGCTGTGTCTGCCGCCGCTTCCCTATTCTTTTTTCAAATCTCTTTGGGAAACTTTTTCGCCCACCGATAAAATCTCTCTTCTGATTGCGGAAAAAGACGGCATCCCCCTGGCCGGTCTGATCCTATTTAAATTCCGGGACCGCGTTTCTGCAGAATTTGCGGCATCGGACGAAACATTCAAGAATCTGAGCCCGAATCATTTCCTTTTCTGGGAGGCCATCAAGTCCGCTTATGAAGACGGCTATAGGATCTTTGATTTCGGCAGGACATCTCCCTACAACAAGAGCCTGATGGATTTCAAGCGGCACTGGGGAACACAAGTTGTCGATCTGCCTCAGCACTATTACCCGAAACAAATGCCTGAAAAACTTTCCTGCGAAAAGGATTCTAAAAGTTACCGGTTTGTAAAAGGACTCTGTAAAACGGTGCCTGAATTCGCCTTCGAACGCATCGGAGGGTTATGTTACCGGCATTGGGGCTGAAAGGACGGAACGGCCTGACCGGCAAAGGGAAAAAGAGATGAAAAGCGGACCGATGAATGATCGACGGGGATGTCAATTGTTGTCCCTTCCTGCCTTGGCTGAAAGTCCGGAATCTCTGGAAATCCTCTGGCAGCGCCGGAACCGCATCAGGCGCGCCGTAAAGAGGCGATGGATTTATTTCCGAAACTTCTTTTCAGATATAATCTATTCCCGGACACCGCCGTTTGGCCGGGTTGTCGAAAGTGAAGAGACGAGAGACCTGAAGGCGGGAGACCAGGTAATGGTGCGCTCCGCGGCCGAAATTCAGCAAACGCTCGATCGCTGGAATTCGGTGAAGGGATGTTCCTTCATGGAGGAGATGTGGCCCTATTGCGGCACGGAGCAAACCGTTCTGAAGGAAGTGAAAAGATTCCTGGATGAACGGGACTATCTGATCAAAAAATGCAGCCGCATCGTTATTCTCGACGGCGTCATGTGTCAGGGAACAAAGGATTTCGGAGCCTGCGACCGGTCCTGTTTCTTTTTCTGGCGTGAAGAGTGGCTGGAAAAAGTGAAATAAAAACGATGGAAACAACATGAAGGGAACTGTCATGAAAAACGGCTGGATCGGTTACGCAATGGAGGAACTCAAGTTTGTCAGGTCCTTCTCCGATTTTCTCAATCTTTGCGATAAATTCTGGTTTGCCTCGCCGGTCATAGTCAAATGGGCGTGCCGGTTGAGGAAGGCGCCGCTCTGTCTGCAAATCGAAGTGACGAACAAGTGCAACATAAACTGCATCTGTTGTTCACGGGACGTAATGAAGAGAGAGACCGGGTACATGGATTATGATCTCTTCAGGAAAATAATCGATGACGCCGCCGATTGCGGGGTGAAAAGGGTGCATCTGTACCTTCACGGCGAACCTTTCCTGCATCCTCGAATTATGGAGATGATCCGCTACACAAAGCGGCAGGGACTCGGAATAACCCTTGCCACCAACGGCACGCTGCTGGACAAAAGTAGAATAGCGGAGATTCTTCAGGCGGAAGTGAACAATGCCGATCATCTGATGTTTTCCGTGCTCGGCTATTCTAAAGCCGTGCATGAGCGGGTAATGAGAGGTGTGAAGCACGAAAATGTGCTCGAAAATATTCACGACTTTGTGGAGATGAGAAAGGAGCGCAGGATCAACGGACCCGTGCTGGAAACGGTCATGTACCTGATGCCCGAAAATAAAGAGGAGGAGTTCAGCTTCGCACGGTACTGGCGTAATGTCGTTGACCATGTCCGTCAGGTCGGAGAAATCAAGCAGCAGTTTTCCCAGTATGGAAATTCGGAAGTCCTGCCGCAGAGAAAGGTCTCCTGCAAAAATGTCTGGGAGCGGATGACGATATTCTGGAACGGCGATGTCACCCTATGCATTGCGGATCTCGATGGAGAGTGCAACTTCGGCAATCTGCGCGACTCCGGCATTCGCGAAATATGGAATTCTCCGGCAATGCTCGACATCAGGGAAAAGCACGAAGCGAAACAGTTCGAATCCCTGGTATTGTGTTCAAAATGTGACTGGTAGGTTCGGTATTATTCCAGTTCTAGATCAAAGATGATATCAAGGCGGCGAGGCAGAGGCGACGCAGGCGTACTATAGCGTACGTCGAGGAGCCTATAACGAAGCCAACGAAGATAGCGCTTTGATCTAGAATTGGAATTAGGGAAAAAGCGCCCGGTAAGCCTCAGCAAAGCCGTCCTTGCCTGTGGCCAGCAGAAAGGTCAGGGGCATTGCCTGCCGGGCCAGGGTCAGCATGTCGCCGGTGATCCGGCGGATGTCCCACTGGGCGTGGGCGTCGGCCCGCAGGCGGGCCATGTGGTAGAGTTCCCGGGCGTTGACCTTGAGGATCGCCCGGCGGCGGTGGGCATTGGTAAGGATATAGGCTGCGGCCTGAGGGGCGATGCGGGCGATCTGCTGATAAACGGCTTCCGTCCCGGCTATCGCTTCAAGAAAAGACGGTTCCATCCCTGTTTCGGCGATGGCGGAAGGGACCGTGACGCCGAGAGCGGGATCGTAATCCTGGACGGTGAGGGTGGCCATCCGGTGCCGTTTGAGCTGGGCGTAACAGCTTGCCGAGATGATTAGTTCAAAGGTCAGGTCCGCATATTCAAATTCCCGCAGAACCGAATCATGCTCCGAAAGATACCGGAAGGCCTCCTTGATCAAGGCGGTCTTTTCTGCATCGCTCATCCTGTGCACCAAGTTCCGGCAGCCTTCAAGCGACAGGGTCGAAGAGGTATGGAGAAGTGCCGCCAGAATGCGGTCATCGGCATCGGCTGCGGCCTCGATCAGCCGGACCCCCCCCTGTTGTCGGCCCTTTCCGTTTCCGCAGTTTTCCTCTTGATCTTCTCTGGCTGGATAACGGGCAAACAGCGCCTCGCCCGCCCGGCGCAGTGCCGACCGGGTATCCCGGTCGAAAGGGGTCGGTTCCGTATAACGGATCAGCGACGGTGCGATCTCGAAGGTCCTTTCATAAAGCTGCCTGCTGAAAGCCTGGCTTTCCTTCAGGGGATGGGCTGCCAGCCGCCGCAGCAGGAGCTCCATATTGCGGGCGTTGAGAGTCATTCCCAGCTGGGCCTCCGTTGCCAGGGAAACGATGTAGCGGGCGTCTTCCTTGGCCCAGCCTTCCAGGGTGGAGCGGTTTGCC